>JBEAVX010000548.1:0-8158 GCA_041160755.1 Pseudomonadota bacterium | reverse complement strand
GTACATCCCGGCGATGTTGTCCTTGGGGCGGGCCTACGCCGCGCGACCGCACTGGGGCAAACTCTTCGACCATGACCACGCCGAGCTGGCGACGCTCTACCCCCGCTGGGAGCGGTTTCAGGCCCTACGGCGCCGCTTTGACCCGGCGGGCGTGTTCACGAGCCCCTTCACCGAGCGTGTCCTCGGCCCGGTTCTGTCGTGAGCCTCCACCGCGTGCTCACGCCGCTCCTCCTCGACGCGCGGCGCGGGTGGGTGTGGCTGGGCTGCGTCGGCCTCGCGGCGGGCTTGGTGTTCAGCCACGGCGAGCGGGTCTCTCGGCGAGAGGCCGAGCTGGTGCGCTGCGCGGCAGACCCCAGCCTCTGCCCCGGGCGAAAGGCGTTTCTGGCCTTGGTGGAGGTGGTGAGCGTCGACGCCACGGGCTTCACCATCCTCAAGCAGATGAACGTGCTGCGCATTGACGGCGCCGCGCCCGAGCTTCGGCCCGGCGAGACGGTGAGCGTCATCGCGGCGGTCCAGCCTGGGGGCCTCGGCCTGCTGAGCGTCGAGCGACACCCCTGGCGCGGCCTCAAGCGGGCGCTGGGGATGATCGGCGTCGGCCTCACCGGGCTCGTCATGGCCCTGGGCCTGCGCCTGCGCGGCGGGAGGCTCGTCGAGCGTGGCTGACCTCGTGACCCACCTCGCCACGGCCTTCTTCTGGAAGGCCGCCACCCGGCGCCCCCACCTCACGAGCTTCGTGTTGGGCGTGGCCTTGCCCGACCTCGTGGGCCGGGCGCCGGTCTCGGCGCTGCAGTCCCTTCACCGCCACGGCGTCACCGCCCCGGATCGTCTGGTGGAGGGCATCGCCGTGCTGCACCTGCCCCTGGGCTTTGTGCCGGTGACCTTGGCCTTGGCCTTGCTCTTTGAGGAGCGACAGCGCGCGGCGGTGTGGATGAACCTGATCGGCGGCTGCTTTCTGCACCTCGCCCTCGACCTCACCCAGCGCCACGTCGGCAAGGGCTACATGCTCTTCTTCCCGCTCACGGACTGGGACTTTGAGCTGGGCTGGATCGGCAGCGAGGCCACGGTGCCCTACGCGCCGATCCTGCTGCCGATCTCGTTGTTGTGCTGGGCTTGGCGGCGGCCCAAAGGGCAGGGGGCTCACGCCACGGCGCCGGGCTCGGACAGCTCGGCGGGGCCGGGCTCAGCGGGGTGATGGCTGAGGTTCACCTTACGCTGGCTGAGCACGCTGAGGCTCCGCACGACGACCTTCGACGCCGTGCGCTGGGCGCCGCCCTGATCGCGCCAGCGGTCTTGGCGGAGGTCACCGACGATCACCACCGCGTCGCCTTTGCCGAGGAGCTGGGCGACGATCTTCGTGTGGGGAGGGAACGCGACGACGGGGTGCCACTCGGGCACGTCTTTGAAGCCGTCGCCGTCCCGAACGGCGCGGTGGGTGGCGACGGAGAAGCTCGCCACCTCGTCGCCTTGGGCGGTCTGGGTGATCTTGGGCGGGCGACCAACATATCCGACGAGCATGACCTGGTTCTGAGTTTTCATCGTGGCTCCTGGGTTGGGGGCGGCTCAACGCAAAGGTTGTGCCAGCGCCCCGTCGCGCGCTGGGGCCTCGCCAGGGCAGATCCGGCGCTGGGCGCGTTGACAGGCCCATCGTTGGGTTCCGGATCGTGGGCTTCGCCTCGTCCGGACGGGCGGCGGACCGCAGGATAGAGGTGCGGTCTCCCTTCTCTCGCCGCGCGCCCCGGCTGCGGTGCCTCGCCCGAGAGAGGCGCCAGAGGACCGGATGTCGCAGTTCCTCGTCATCGAAGGCCTGATCGGGGTGGGAAAGACCACCCTCTGCCGACTTCTTGGCGAGCGCTGGAGCGCCCGGCTGGTCTTGGAGCCTTGGGAGGCCAACCCCTTCTTGGCGAACTTCTACGCCGATCCCGAGCGCTTCGCGTTCCCGGCGCAGATGTTTTACCTCGCCACACGCTACTCCCAGCAGCTCAACATCCGCCAAGGCGACCTCTTCGCGCCGCTCGTCGTCGCCGACTACCTCTTCGACAAGGACCGCATCTTCGCCGAGCAGACCTTGTCCGGCGAGGAGCTGCGCCTATACGAACGTTTCGCGGGCCTGCTCTCCGATGGTGTGCCCAAGCCCGACCTGGTGCTCTTCCTCGACGCGCCGACTGAGGTGATCCTCCGCCGCATCAAGCGCCGGGGCATCGCCGCCGAACAAGCCATCACCGCCGAGTACCTCGACGGGCTGCGCGCGCGGTATCATCGGCTCCTCGACGCCTACGACCGCGCCCCGGTCATTCGCCTCGACACCACCGAGCTCGACTACGTAGATGATCAAGACGGCCGCGACGTGATCCTCGGGATGATCCGAGGTTGGCTGCGCGGTCAAACCCCCTCCGCTACCCCTGCATCGGCGCCCGCCGAGCGGGAGGATCAGCCAGGGTTGTTCAGCGGCTCGCGAGAGCGGGTCGCCGCCAGCTTTGTCTCGGCGGAGGTTGCTGAGGACGGAGAGAATGCCCCGTAAGACCGCGTTGGACCTTCGCCAGATGAAGGCCGACAACCAGAAGATCGCGATGGTGACCGCGTACGACTACACCACCGCCCGCATCGTGGACACCGCCGGAGTGGACATGGTGCTCGTCGGCGACTCCTTGGGCATGGTGTTCCAAGGGCTCCCCGACACCTTGGGCGTCACGCTCGACGACATGGTCTACCACGGCCGCTGCGTCGGTCGGGCCCTGCGCGCCGCCCACCTCACCGTCGACATGCCGTTCATGTCGTACCAGGTCTCGCCCCAGCAGGCCTTGGAGAGCGCCGGGCGGCTGGTGAAGGAGGGCCTCGCCCAGTCGGTGAAGCTCGAAGGTGGCGAGCGGGTGGCCGCGGCCATCGACGCCATCGTCGGCGCCGGGGTGCCGGTCGTGGCGCATGTCGGGCTCACCCCGCAGTCCGTTCACGCCTTGGGCGGGTTCCGGGTGCAGGGCCGCGGTGAAGAGGCCGCCGCCCAGCTCATGCGCGACGCCGTCGCCGTTCAAGAGGCTGGCGCCTTCGCCGTCGTCTTGGAGATGGTGCCCGGTGAGCTGGCCGCTGAGGTCACCGCCGCGCTGCACATCCCCACCATCGGCATCGGCGCCGGGGCGGGCTGTGATGGCCAGGTGCTCGTGGTGAACGACCTCCTGGGCCTCGACAGCTCGTTCCACCCGCGCTTCGTCAAGCGGTTCGCCGAGCTAGAGACCCCGATGACCGAGGCCGTGCGGCAGTACGTCCGTGAGGTCCACGAGGGCAGCTTCCCCCAGGCCCGGCACACCTTCCACCGCGAGCAGCCCGCGCCCAAGCTCGCGAAGATCTACTGAGCGAGGCCCCGCATGGAGACCTTGACCACGTTGGCCGCCCTCGGAGAGCGGGTGCGCGCTTGGCGGGCCCAGGGGCTCACCATCGGCTTTGTGCCGACGATGGGCTTCTTACACGCCGGGCACGCCTCGCTCATGGCCTTGGCCCGGCCCCGCTGTGATCGCCTCGTGGTCTCGATCTTCGTGAACCCGCTGCAGTTCGGGCCCACCGAGGACCTCTCGCGCTACCCCCGCGACCTCGCCGGGGACGAGCGGCTGTGCGTGGCGGAGGGCGTCGATGTGGTCTTCGCGCCGACGGACTTCTACCCGCCGGATCGCGCCACCACCGTCGCTGTGGCTGGGCTCACTGAAGGCCTCTGCGGCGCGGCGCGGCCGGGGCACTTCGACGGGGTCACCACCGTCGTCGCCCGGCTGTTCGGCGTGGTGCAGCCCCAGCTCGCGGTGTTCGGCGAGAAGGACTTCCAGCAGCTCGCGGTGATCCGGCGCATGACGACGGACCTGGGCCTGCCCGTGGAGATCGTGGGTGGGCCGCTCATTCGGGATCCCGACGGCCTCGCGATGTCGTCGCGCAACACCTACCTCAGCGCTGAAGAGCGCGGCCGGGCCTTGAGCCTCTCCGCCGCCCTGCGCGCCGTGGTGGCCGCCGCGACGGCGGGGGAGCGCGACGTCGACACCTTACGCGCCACGGGCCGCGCCGCGCTCCAGGTAGACCGCCTCGATTACTTGGAGATCGTAGACCCGAGCAGCTTGGTCCCCCTCGCCACGCTAGATCGCCCTGCGCGCGTCTTGGTCGCGGGATGGATCGGGAGAACGCGGCTCATCGACAACATGGCGGTCCCGTGGATCTGAGCGCTGTCGTACTTCTGAGCGTCTTCGCCATGTTGGCGATCAATCGCGCCGTGCATCTCGGCGAGGGCTGGTACACTCGGCGTCGTCTGTTCTGGTCGGTCCAGGTCCTCAACCTCTTGGGGGCCTGCTTCCTCGTGAGCGTGGGTGTCCCTGAGTTTCAGGGGCCCCTTCGTGTCATCAACCTGCTCCTCGCTGGTCTGCTCGTGTGGCACATCCTGCTGAACAACCGCCGTCTGACCGCCGCGCTGCGCGAGGCGGCCAAGGCCCAGGTGCCCGAAGAGGATCCACGGCGGGCCGAGCTGCTCCGTCGCATGAAGGGAGAGAACCCTTGAGGCCCTTGTCTCCCCGCCAGAGCTTGGCGTCGCTGTGGGCGGCGCGCGCCCTGTGCCTCGCCTTTGGCCTTGGGCTCGTCGGTCTCAACGACGCCCACGCGGACCAGCTCGCGGCGCGCCTCTGCGCCAACGGCCTGATCGAGGAGGCCCAAGAGGAGCGTTGGCGGCTCAAGGCCAACGCCTCCTGGGACATCGACGAGGGCAGCTCCCAGTACATGCTGGTGAGCCTCCAGTCCGACATCGAGTACCAGCTCGTCGCCTGTGGAGACGTCGGCGTTGAGCTGATCACCATCGTGCTCTACGACCTGCGCGGCAACCTGATCCTCAAGTCGGAGACCACGGGCGCGAACGCCTCGTTGGTCTTCTCCGGCGTGCCGACGATGGACTACTTCGCCGGGGTGCGGCTGGTGCAGGTCACCGAGCCCGTCGCCCAGGCCGCCATCGCCGCCCAGGCCGAGCACTCCAAACGGCCACGCTGGCGCCGCCGGTTCAACGAGCCCACGGGCCCCTCTGCGGCGGTCGCCATCGGGCTGATGGTCAAGTAGCCGCGTCAGGCCGCGTGGGACCGGACGATGCTGAGGATCTCCTGCTCGTCCAACAGCCGGTTCCCGGCCTTGGCCTGCTCGAAGATCGCCTGGACCAAGGAGTCTTTGGGCTCGATGTTCCGGGTGACCAGCCAGGCGACGACGTTGGATTGGCCGCTGTAGTGGCCGACCTCGATCTCTTGGCGACGGCCGAACCAGCCCGCGGGCACGCCGGAGTAGATGCGATCGGCGAGCCAGTCCTCGCCGCGTTTTTGGGCCTTGATCACCGCCGCGGCGTGAACCCCGGTGCCCGTGCGGAAGGCGTCGCGGCCGAACACCGGGTAGCTCACGGGGATCGGGACGTGGCAAGCCTCTGAGGCGAGCTGAACGAGCTCGCTGAGCAGGTGCAGCTCGGCGTCCTCGACGTTGAGCAGCTTCATGTTCACCAAGAACAGGTCGAGCTGGGTGTTGCCCACACGCTCGCCCATGCCCAAGACCGTGCCGTGGACCCGATCTGCCCCGGCCTCCACGGCGATGAGCGCGTTGGGCAAGGCGTGGCCGCGGTCGTTGTGTCCGTGCCAGTCCACCCGGGTGTTCGTGCCTTCAGCGCGGATCAGGTTCTTGGTGAAGTGGATGAGGTTGAACACGCCGTCGGGGGTGGCGTGGCCGACGGTGTCGCAGAGGCAGAGGCCGTCCGCGCCTTCAGCGATGGCGCCCCGGAACAGGCGGCTGAGCAGGGCGGGCTGGGAGCGCACGGTGTCTTCGGTGACGAAGGTGCAGGGCAGCCCCGCGCCTTTGGCGAGCCGCACGGAGTCGCGGGTGCGCTCCTCCAAGACCTCGGCCGTCCAAGACTCGGCGTACAGGCGCATCGGCGAGGTGCCCAAGAAGGCCATGACCTCAATGGGCAGGCCGACCTTCTGGGAGATCTCGATGACGGGCTTGATGTCGTTGGGGTGGGTGCGGGCCGCGCAGGCCGCCTTGATGTTGAGGCGCTCGTCGCGGATCATCTCGGCGAGCACGGTGCAGTCGGCGACCGCCCGAGCCCCGGCGCCGGGCAGGCCGATGTCGACGTGGTGAACGCCGAGCTGGTCCATCAGGCGGATCATCTGCATCTTCGCCTCGATGGGGGGATCGACCACCGAGGGGCACTGGATGCCGTCGCGCAGCGTCTCGTCGAAGTACGCGACGCGGCGCATCGGCGGCGAGACGCGGTCGCCTTGGGTGTTCCAGTCGTAGATGAGGCTGCCGTCGTTCAGGGGCTCGGCGTGGGACGTCTCAGACATGGGCTGGGGCTCCGCTTTGGGCTCGGGAGAGGTGGGCGCAGGGCTCAGAGGGCCTCGATGATCACGGCGATGCCCTGGCCGCCGCCGATGCAGGCGCTGCCTACACCATAGCGCGCGCCGCGACGCTTGAGCTCATAGAGCAGGTGCGCGGTGATGCGGGCGCCGGACGCGGCCAAGGGGTGACCGACGGCCACGCCGCCGGAGTCCACGTTGCTCACGTCGCGGCTGAGGCCCAAGGCCCGCTCGCAGGCGAGGTACTGCGACGAGAAGGCCTCGTTGATCTCGACCAGCTCCATCTGACCGAGGGTCATCTTCGCCATCTCCAAGGCGCGCTGGATGGCGTAGACCGGGCCGATGCCCATGTGTTTGGGCTCGACCCCGGCCACACCCCAGGCGACGAGGCGGCCGATGGGGGTGAGGCCCTTGGCTTCAGCGTGGGAGGCCGTCGTCATCACCAAGGCCGCGGCGCCATCATTGATGCCCGAGGCGTTCGCGGCGGTGACCGTGCCGTCCTTCTTGAAGATCGCCGGGAGCTTGGACATCGCCTCCCGGGAGAAGCGGGCGCGGTTCTTTTCGGGCGCCAGCGGCGAGAGCTGGGGATGCTCATCGACGGTGACGGTGATCTCGCCCTTGCGGTCCTTCACGACGACCGGCGTGATCTCCTGGGCGTAGCGGCCCTCGTTGTGGGCGGCGAGCCAGGCGGTCTGGGAGCGGAAGCCGTAGTCGTCGGCGTCCTCGCGGCTGATCTTGTACAGCTCGGCGAGGTTCTCGGCGGTGATCGCCATCGGGGCGCCGACGTAGGTGTCAAACAGCGCCTCTTGCAACGAGTCGCCCATCGGCGCGCCGCCGAGCTTGAGGCCCTTGCGCAGCCCCCGGAGGGTGTGCGGGGCCTGGCTCATGTTCTCGGTGCCGCCCGCGAGGATCATCGTGCTCTCGCCGAGGAGCAGGCGGTGCGCGCCTTGCACAACGGACTCGAAGCCCGAGCCGCAGAGGCGGTTCACGGTGACGGCGGGGGTGGCCACCGGGGCGCCGACCTTGAGGCCGATGTGCCGGGCGAGGTAGATCGCGTCAGCGCTCGTCTGCATGACGTTGCCGAAGATGACGTGGTCAACGTCCTCAGCGTTTACGCCGGCCTGGGTGAGCGCCGCCTTGGAGGCGATGACGCCCAGCTCCGTGGCGCTGACGTCGGCCAGCGCGCCGTTGAAGGCGCCGAAGGGGGTGCGCTTGGCGCCGAGGAAGACGATGGGCGGGTGAGACGACATCTTGGGCTCCGAGGGGCTCGGGGTTCAGCGGGAGAGGATCGCCACGATGGCGTCGCCGACCTGGCTGGTGGAGAGGTTCCCGCCCAGCTCACGGGTGACGAGGCCGTCGTTGAGCGCCACACGCACGGCGTCCTCGATCTGGCGCTCTAGCTCGACATGGCCGAGCCAGGACAACATCATGCCCGCGCTGAGCACCGCCGCGAGGGGGTTCGCGAGGCCTTGACCGGCGATGTCCGGCGCGGAGCCATGAACGGGCTCAAACATCCCGATGCCAGCGCCGGGGTTGAGGTTTCCTGAAGCCGCGAGGCCGATGCCGCCCTGAATCTGGGCGCCCAGGTCGGTGACGATGTCGCCGAAGAGGTTGTTGGTGACGATGACGTCGAAGCGGTCGGGGGCGCGCACCATCTCCATGACCAAGGCGTCGACGTAGAGGTGGCTCGCCTTGATCTCGGGGTACTCGGCGGCGACGGACTTGAAGACGCGCTGCCAGAGGTCGTGGCCGTGGCGCATGGCGTTGGACTTGTCGGACATACACACCCGGCCCAGGCCTCGGGCGCGGGCGTGCTC
>JBEAVX010000741.1:0-3225 GCA_041160755.1 Pseudomonadota bacterium | reverse complement strand
CGGTCTACGTCCTTCGGGGGCCGGGCCGGGGGCACGCCGTAGAGCGTCTGGCGCAGAAACGCCGCGAGCTGCTCGGCGCTGGCGGGGTGCGAGGCGGGCCGAGGCGGCGGGCCGGCAGGCGCCACAGGCGCGGCGCTGGCGGCTTTGCCCAAGGTCGAGACCGGCGGCGGCGTGGGCTTCCAGCCTTCAGTGATGCCCCGGTCGCGGTAGAGGCCCCGCACCGTACGCACGACGAAGGCCCGCACGTTGCGATCCGGGGACTCGCTCAGCCGGAACAACTCTTCTGGCAAGGCGAGGTGTTTGTGGCGCCCGATCAGCTCCATGCCCAAGGCGCGGGTCTCGGCGTCGAGGGACTCGCAGAAGCGGTACACCGCCTCGGGGGTCAACCGCGCGGGGTCGATGCGGATGCGTTTGTGGTCGGGGTGCTCATCCACGGTGAGGGCCTTGCGCACAAAGGCGCGCACCTCGGCGTAGGAGGCCTCCGAGAGCTGCACGAGGTCGGGCATCGGCGGCTGCCAACGCGCCATCTCAAACCGGGCGAGGTCCAAGGCCAGCTCACGAAGCTGCGAGCGCGGGTCCAAGAACAGGGGCTTCACCCGCTCAAAGGTGAGCCAATCGGCGGGGATCTCCGCGCCAGGGTCCACCGGGCGATCGGTCATCTCCAGGCCGATATCGACGTGGTGACGCCGCACATACCGCAGGGCGAAGCGGCCGAGCGGCGTGTCGCCGGGGGCCATCACCATGTCCCACAGGGCCTCACACCCGGCGCTCGTCGTGTCGGTGTCGAAGGTGCGCTGCTCACCCGCCAACATCTGCAAGAACGCCGTCTCGGAGATGATGCGGATCGGCGCGCCTTTGGCCATCAACGACTCGGCCTTCACCTGCTTGGAGCCTTTGCGCCCCATGCCGTAGAGCGGCGAGCCCTCGTCGCCGATGACCAGGTAGTCGAGCTTGGGGCTCACCCCGGCGGCGTTGGAGCCGCCGGCGCTGGTGACTTTGCCCTCGGCGACGTCGCGGGTCATCGTGTTGAGCTTGCCGGTGAACAAGAAGCTGGCGCCGCCGAGGTCGATCTTCGCCGGGGCGGCGGCGCTGGGCGCGGCCTCCACCGGCGCGGCGTCTTTGGGCGCGAAGTCGGCGGGCAGAAACGCCTTGACCATGTACTCGACGGCGAACTCGTGGTGGTGCGACTCGCCGCGCTGAATCAGCTCCATCAGCCAGCCGAAGCCCAAGGCTGAAGGCGAGAAGCGGCGCACGTCCTTGAGCCAGCCCAAGGCGCGCTGGGAGAGGCCGCTGTTGAACGAGAGGTCCTTCGCCCACTTGCGCCCGCTCGCCAACAGCTCCGACCAGAACGCCGAGGCGAGCCAGGTGGGCTCAAAGGCGATGGCCTTGATGAACTCCGCGCCGAGATCGACGGCCTTCACGCGCTCTTGATCGACCCAGCCTGCGGCCTGGGACCAGGTGCGGGGGTGAACGAGCAGGCGGCGGATGGCCTCGATGCCCAGCTCATCGGGGGAGAAGCGGCCGAGCGTGTCCATCGCCCAGCGGGCGACGTCATGGTCGAGGCGGTCATCGTCGAGAAGATCCCGGAAGAACGCCGCGCCCAGCTTGTTGAGCGGGTGGACCTTCACGAGCAGGTCCGAGGCGAACTCAAAGACCGTGTCGTCGCCGGAGAGCAGGCGCTCGCGGAACCAGTCCGTCGTGAGCTCCCGGGCGCCGAAGTGTTTGCGGATCGCGGCGGCGGCGAGATCGTGGCCGTACTCAGAGCCCAACAAGCGGCCCCAACCCTCTAGGCCCACATCGGCGCGGGGGTCGCGGTCGGAGAGCAGGTCGCGGGCGAGGAGGCGAACGGCCTCGACCTCGTTGTTCGCGAGCTTGATCAGCCGGTCCAAGGAGAGGTCACGGGCGTGGGTGCGCGCGTAGCCGGCTGCCCAGGTGGCCGCGTCGCTCGACGGCGACTCCAACAGGCTCAGCACGGGCTCGTGCAGGCCCAGCTCACGGAAGCTCGCCTGCTCAAACCGGGGCACGTTCTTGAGCAGCCACACGACGAAGTCATGGACCTCGTCGGAGATGACGACGGTGAGCCGGGCCACCCAGGCGGGCTCGACCTCACGAAGCTCGGCGCGGAAGTCGGCGCGCAGGGCGTCGGCGGCGAAGCGGCGGGCCTGTTCGGCCTTGGCCGTCTCCAACAGCGAGAACAGCGGGCGGGGTGACCGGCGCCAGAGCTCCGGCGCGTAGCGGTACTTGAGCAGCGTGCTGGGGCGCGGGCTCAGGCGAAAGCCCCGGCGGCCGTACTGTTTGGTCTCGTGGTAGAAGATGTGGGAGGCCACCCACAGCTTCGCCCAGTTGGCGCTGTCACCATAGGCCCGGAGCACCTGCACAGAGGCGTCAGCGTAGGCCGCAGGGAGCGTGAGGCTGAGACCCCGTAGGGTGCGCCAGGCGCGGCGCACGAGGTAGCTCAGCGTGACCTTCCGCACCTCTTGTTCGCGGAAGCTCGTGGCGCAGGTGGCGTCGAGGCGGGCGACGATGGCGCCCCAGACCTCGTAGTCACCCTTGGCCTCGGCCTCTTTGAAGATGTGTTTGATGCCACGCCAGGGGCCCCAGCGCAGGGGCACGTCTTGGATGACGGTGAGCAGGGCCGAGCGGGCCCAAGGCTCATCGGCGCGCCACAGCGTGAGCAACACCTCGTCCAGGCGCAGGCGGTCGGGGGGCGGCACCTCGGCGTCGGGGCCGAGCACGGCGGCGAGGCGGGTCTCGCGCAGGCGGCGGCGCTCTTCAGCCTTCATCTGGTGCCGCACCTTGTGGGTGCGCAGCTCGGCGATGACGCCATCGTAGGTGATCGCCCCGGGGCGAACCGGCGCCGTGGCGCGGGGCTCATCGGACTCGGCGAGGGCACAGATGAGCTTTGGCAGCTCAGGGTCGCGACAGGCCAGGGCCTCGCGCACATCAGAGAGTCGGATCGCGGCTTCCAACACACCCTCCTGGGGAGGCTAACCCAGCTCGTCTGAGGTGGTGGCCACCACCCGATCCCGTCTGGGCGAACCGGCTCTTTCTACCCCATGTCCGGCCCGAACGGTCGCGCCCCACACAAGAAAAGTTGGGAGAACCGTCAGCGTGCCCCCGGACGGCCTGCCCGACGCTGTTCTTCGGGTGGATACGGGCAGTGGCGACAGCCGTTGCCGCAGCACGACCCGCGCGCGGCGAGGGTGTTCGCCGTGAGCACGGTGT
>JBEAVX010000516.1:0-4503 GCA_041160755.1 Pseudomonadota bacterium | reverse complement strand
GCCTTGGGGAGCTGCCTCGGGCCGCTCGTGGCCATGACCGCCGAGGGGCAGACCGAGAACTTCACCTTGGGCTGGATCGGCCTGCACCTCTTGGCGCTCTTGGCCTTTCTGCGCCAGGGCGGCCTGTGGCGCGGGGCCCTGGCGGCGATCACCTTGGCGGCCTGCTACTACGGCGGCCCCTACAAAGGGATCTTCGCCTCGGTGATCGCCGGGGGCGTCGGGCTGTGGTGGGTGCGGCGGCGGCCGAGCGTGCTGCTGGTCGGGGTCGCGGCGCTGCTGCTCGCCGCGCCGATGGTCCGGGCGACCTTGGCCGAGCGTGACCCGAGCTTGCCCGGCGGCGCGGGGCGCCAGGAGATCCCCGAGCCCCCCCAAGGCATCAAGGATTACCGTGGGGGGCTCTTTCATGGGGCCGACCTCACCGACGCCTGGGCGCCGGTGGCGCTCACCGGGGCGGCCTGCCCGGCGGGGCACAGCGCTTACCTCGGCGTCGGCTTCTTGCTCTTCGCGCTGTTGGGGCTCTGGCGGGCGCCGTGGCTCTGGCCGTGGGCGGCGGGGGCGGCGCTGTTCTGGGCCTTGTCCTGGGGCCCGTGGCTGATGTGGCGGGGCGAGGTGCTGACCTTGGGCGATGGTCGGCGCATGGTCGCCCCGGCGGGCCTGCTCATGCGGGCGGCGCCGGTGACCCAGCGGCTCACGCGGTGGTATCGCGCGGGCAAGGTGGCGGGGCTCTTGCTCATCCCCTTGGTGGCGGCGGGCCTGCGGCGTCGGGAGGGCGGGCCGCCGACGGAGTGGCTCACGGCCTTGGTCGTCGCCGACGCCTTGTTCTTGGGCCCGGCGCCCTGGCCCCGGGAGACGATCCGGCCCCGACAGCCCGAGGCGCTCTTGTCGCTGGAGGGCCCGATCTTGGAGATCCCGGCGATGCAGCTCTCGCCGACGGACGCCTCGGTGGGGAGCGAGAACCTGCTCATCTTGCCCCTGCACGGCCAGCCGACGAGCTCCGCGTTCTTGGGCCTGCCCGTCGCCGTGCACCAGGAGCCCGAGTTCTTGACCTTGCGCGACGGCGGCCGCCGGGATCGCGAGCTGCTCCCCGCCCTGCGCCACTACGCCGAGGGCGGCTTCAAGACCGTGATCTGGTACACCGACCACAGCCCCCTGGGCAAGAACGCGCAGCGTAAGCTGAACGACGTGCTCGGCCCGCCGCTCATCAACGAGCGAAAGATGCTCGTGTGGAGCCTCGCGCCCTTGACCGAGGCGGAGGCCGAGGCGCCCTAGGGGCGGTGACGCCCTTGGCCGAGGTGAATCCCTTGCCACCGCCACCCGCCCCGGAATACAGCCCCGGCGTGGCAAAACCTACGCTCAAGCAGTTCAGCGCCCTCGCCGCGGCGGATCACCCCGTCGCGATCCCGGTTTGGCAGGAGATCCTCGCCGACCTCGACACCCCGGTCTCGGCCTTCTTGAAGGTGACGACGGGGGCCGGGGACTACGCCTTCTTGTTGGAGTCCGTCGAGGGCGGCGAGACCTGGGGGCGCTACAGCGTGCTCGGCCTCGACCCGGCCTTCGTCGTGCGGGCCAAAGGGCGGGTGTGTGAGCTGATCCGGAACAACTTCATCGTGCACCGCGAGGAGCGCGACGACCCGCTCACGTTTCTGCAGGAGCAGCTCGGGCGCTACGCCCCGGCGAGCCTGCCCGAGCCCCCGGCCTTCCCGGGCGGGGCCGTCGGCTGGGTGTCTTGGGAGGCGGTGCGCTGGTGGGAGAAGCTCGCCGCCAAGCACCCCGGCGGGGCGGACCCGGGGCCGACTCTGTGTTTCGCCGTGCCGCGCACGCTGATCATCTTCGACAACGTGCGCCACCGCATCCAGGTCGTCCGCGTCGTGTTGACCGAGCCCGGCGCCGACCCCAAGCCCGCCTATGAGGCCGCGCTCCAGCACATCAAGCACACGATTGAGCAGCTCCGCTTCGCCTTGCCCAGCCGCCCCCAGGTGAAGGCCAAGGTCACCGAGCTTCAGTCCAACACCACGAAGGAGCGCTTTGAGGCCGGTGTCGAGACCATCCGCGAGCACATCGCCGCCGGGGACGCCATTCAGGTGGTGCTCTCCCAGCGCTTCCGGTTCAAGTTCTTCGGCGATGCGTTTGATGTGTACCGGGCGCTGCGGGCCACGAACCCGTCGCCGTACATGTTTTACCTGCGTTACCCCGAGCAGCTCGTCGTGGGCGCCTCGCCCGAGGTCATGGTGCGCTGCCAAGGGGGCGAGGTCATGGTCGCGCCCATCGCGGGCACGCGGCCTCGGGGGGCCACGCCGGAGGCGGACGCGGCGATGGCTGAAGAGCTGTTGGCCGACCCGAAGGAGCGCGCCGAGCACGTCATGCTCGTGGACCTGGGGCGCAATGATCTGGGCCGCATCGCCGCCCCGGGCACGGTGAAGGTCACCGACCTGATGCGCATCGAGCGGTATTCCCACGTCATGCACATCGTCTCCACGGTGAAGGCGCGGCTGGCCGAGGGCAAGACGGGCTTTGATGTGCTCCGCGCGACCTTCCCCGCGGGCACGCTCTCCGGGGCGCCCAAGGTGCGCGCGATGCAGCTCCTCGACGGCCTGGAGCCCGAGCCGCGCGGGCTCTACGGCGGGGCCGTGGGCTGGGTCGGGTTCACCGGCGAGCTGGACCTGTGCATCGCCATCCGGACGGCGGTGCGTCGGGACGGGGAGTGGTCGCTGCAGGTCGGCGCGGGCGTCGTCGCCGACAGCGTGCCCGCCGCCGAGCACCAAGAGACGCTGAACAAGGCCGCCGGGGTGCTGCGGGCCTTGGCGCTCATCGGGGAGGGGCTGTGAAGGTCCTGGTCATCGACAACTACGACTCCTTCACCTACAACCTCGTGCAGTACCTCCAGATGCACGGCGCCGCCGTGGACGTGGTGCGCAACGACAAGCTCCGCGCTGAAGACATCGGCGCCTACGCCCCCGACCGCCTGCTCATCAGCCCGGGCCCCGGCGACCCGAACGCCGCCGGGGTGTCCTTGGCCGCGCTGCGCGACTGGTCCGACCGCATCCCCACCTTGGGCGTGTGCCTGGGGCATCAGTCCTTGGGCCAGGTCTTCGGGGGCAAGGTCGTGCGGGCGCCGAGCTTGATGCACGGCAAGACCTCGCCGGTCTTCCACACCGGGGAGGGCGTGTTCACCGGGCTGCCGTCGCCGTTCACGGCCACGCGCTACCACTCGCTCATCGTCGAGCGGGCGAGCCTGCCGGACTGCCTGGAGGTCACGGCCTGGACTGAAGACGGCCTGATCATGGGCCTGCGCCACAAGACCCGCCCGGCGCAGGGTGTACAGTTCCATCCAGAGAGCATCCTGACCGAAGGAGGCATGATCCTGCTCGGCAACTTCTTGGAGGGACGATGAGCGGGAATCTGATTCGGGGGGCGCTGGAGCGGCTCTTGCGACGGGAGGAGCTGCACGCGGACGAGGTCGAGGGGGTGATGGAGTCGCTCTTGACCGGGGCGCTGAGCGCGGCGGCCACGGCGGGCTTCTTGATCGCCCTGCGCGCCAAAGGGGAGACGATCGGCGAGATCGCCGCCGCCGCCCGGGTGATGCGCCGCCACGCGCTGAAGGTGACCCTCGCCAAACACATCAACGCCGTGGACACCTGCGGCACCGGCGGGGACCAGTCGGGGACGTTCAACCTCTCGACCGGCGCGGCCTTGCTCGCGGCGGCGGCCGGGGCCACCGTCGCCAAACACGGCAACCGGGCGGTGTCGAGCCGATCGGGCTCGGCGGACGTGCTGGAGGCCCTGGGCGTCCACCTCGACCTGCCGCCCGAGGAGCTCGCGCGCTGCGCTGACGAGGTCGGGGTCACGTTCATGTTCGCCCCGGCGCACCACGCGGCCACCCGCCACGCCGTCGCCCCACGTCGGGAGCTGGGCGTGCGCACCCTGTTCAACCTGCTCGGGCCGCTCACGAACCCCGCCGGGGTGCGGCGTCAGGTCTTGGGCGTGTACGACCCGGCGTGGGTCGAGCCCTTGGCCCATGTGCTCGCCGAGCTGGGTGCTGAGCGCGCCCTCGTCGTGCACGGCGACGGCGGGATCGACGAGCTGAGCCTCAGCGGGCCGAGCCAGGTGGCCGAGCTGCGCGACGGCGTGGTGCGGATCTACACCCTGAGCCCTGAAGACCTGGGCCTGCAGCGCGCGCCGCTCGGGGCCTTGGCGGGCGGGGACGCCGCGCACAACGCGCAGCTCCTGCGGGGCGTCTTCGGCGGCGCCAAGGGGCCCCAAGCCGACGCCGTGGCGCTCAGCGCGGGCGCGGCCCTGTACGTCGCCGGGGTCGCCGAGAGCGTGCGGGAGGGCGTGGCCTTGGCCCAGGCGGCGCTCCACGACGGGCGCGCGCGGTGGACGCTGGACCGCCTCGTCGAGCACACCCAGCGCCGGGGCGCGGCCCTGGGGACCCTCGCCGCGCCAGCCCAGCCTGTTCCACCCCGGGCGGCGCCGCCTAGGCCGACGCCGCGTCCGGGCGCTGAG
>JBEAVX010000496.1:0-10540 GCA_041160755.1 Pseudomonadota bacterium | reverse complement strand
GCCAGATGTGAGACGAGGCCCTGCGGCGGCGCGGCCCAGAGGAGCCCGGAGAAGGCCAGCGCCGCGCCGATCATCACGCGGATTCCGGCGGCGTGAGCCGGTCGAGGCGCTCTCGGAGGCCGAGCTGCTGGCGCTCCAAGGTCTCGACGAGGCCACGGAGCCCGGCCAAGGCGCGGTCGGGGCTCTGCCCGTCACGAACCTCGGCCATCGCCTCATACGCGGCCCGGCGGGTGCGACCGTCCAAGGCGCCTCGGTGGAGCGCGCCCAAGGCGCCGAGGGCGGCGGGATCCTTCAGGCGGCCCAGCGCGGCGATGGCGGCGAGCTGCGCGCGGAACGGCGCGCCCTCGACGACCTCCACGAGGTGCTGGGTGATCGCCCGGCGAAGCTCGGGGACCTCGTCGCCGAGGGCGCCCAAGGCGGAGATCGCCGCGGCGCGCGCCCGGGGGCTGCGGTCGGGGGCCGTCCACTCCTTGAGGATCGGCCACGCCGCAGGATCTCGGCTCGCGCCGAGCCCCTCCAGGGCGCGGGAGCGGCGCACATCGGCCCAAGCGTCACGGCCGAGGGCCCGCGCCGACGCGGCGAAGACCTCCGGCGCACGAAGCCGACCCAAGGTCTTCACGGCTTCAGCCTCGGCGAGCAGGGCGCTGTCGCCCTCGGCCACGGCGAGGAGCCGGGAGGTCACCGCGGGGCCGGGCATCGTCGCCAGGGCCTCGACGAGGGCCTTGCGGACGCGGGCGTCGGGCTCGGAGTCCAAGGCGCCGAGCAGCGCGGCCTGGGCCACACCGCCCTTCACCTTGCCCAAGACCCGGGCGACCTCCCCACGAACCGCCCACAGCGGGTCCTGGGTGAGCGCCTTCACCAAGGCGGCGACGGCGTCAGGCGCGGCGGACTCGCCGAGGGCCTCGGCGGCGCGGATCCGCATCACCGGGCAGGCGTCCTCGGCCAAGGCGCCGCGTAACCAGCCGGCGGGGGCCTCTAACCGAACGCGGGCGAGCACCCGCACCCCGGGGTCAACCCGAACGGCCCGGGGGCGCTCGGCGCAGGGCACGGCCCACACCCGCGACCGCTCCCGAACCGGCAGCGTGACACGTTGTTCGTCGCCCGCCTCACCCGACCACGCCACGACGAGGCCAAAGTGGAACGCCTGGGGCACCCACTCGCCGCCCTGGCGCTGCTCCACCTTGATCTGCAGCAGGCCGTCGTCCCACGACAAGGCCACGGTGAGATCGGGGAAGCCCGGGGCGTACACCCACTGCTGGAAGAAGCCGTCGAGGGAGCGGCCCGTCATGTCCTCCAGCGCGCGCTGAAAGTGCCGGGTGTGCGCGGTGTTGTGGCCACGATCGCCGAGATACCGCTTCACCGCAGGCCAGAACCGCTCCGCGCCGAGTTCGTGGCGCAGGGTGTTCAGCACACAGGCGCCCTTCTCGTACAGGTGGCGGTCGAAGACGTCGATGGGCTCGCGGAAGTCGTAGCTCACGATGGGTCGGCTGTAGCGGCCCTCGGCCTCGTCGAAATAATGCCGCGCGAGATCAAAGATGTAGAACGCGCCCTCGGCTTCGCCCCGGCTGTGCTCGATCCAGAGCAGCTCGGTGAAGGTGGCCCAGCCCTCGTTCAGCCAGGCCTGGGACCAGTCTTGGCAGGTGACCAGATCGCCGAACCACTGGTGGCCGAGCTCGTGCATCAACAAGGGCTCGGCGTCATAGGCCGTGGCGGCCTCGGCGTCGGTGAGCACCAGATCCGTGAGCGTGGTCGCGGCGACGTTCTCCATGCCGCCGAAGATGAAGTCGGCGACGACGACCTGATCGTAGCGGGCCCACGGGAACGGCACGCCGGTGAGCTCCGAGAGGAGCGTGACCATGCGTGGCGTGTTGCCAAACACCCGGCGCAGGTCGTCCGCGTGGACCTCGGGCCGGGCCAGGTACCGCAAGCGCAGGCCACCGACCTCGTCCTCCACCGCCGTCAGCTCGGCGACGACGACGGTGACGAGGTAGGCGGGGATCGGCTCGGCCTGCTCATAGACCCACGAGGTGAAGCCGTCGCCGCCGGGCTCCGCGCGCAGGAGCTGGCCGTTGCCGATGACGGTGTAGCGGCTCGGCGCCTCGACGGTGAGGCCGAAGGGGTGCTTGACCGAGGGGTGATCGAAGCACGGGAAGACGAAGTGGCCGTCTTGATCCTGGCACTGCGTCCAGACCTCATGGCGACGGTCGGGGTGCGCCGCGTCAGGGCCGACGAAGTACATGCCGCGACGGGGGGACGCGGTGTAGCAGACGACGACCTCCGCGGCGCCGGTGAGGCCGTACACCTCAAGCTTGCCGTCCTCGTGCCGAGACCGCAGCGGCGCGCCCGCGCCGTCGGTGACCGAGGTGACGTTCACCTCGTCAAGATCAAGGATCACCCGACCGAGTCCCGTCGGCGTAGGCCGGATCTGGAGCCGGGCGACGCCCTCGACGTGGTGCACCGTCGGATCGACGCGCAGGCGCAGATCGATCCGACCCAAGGTGAAGGCCCGATCCGGCGTGTACTGCGGCGACGCGCCGGGCTCGGCGAAGGACCGCGCGCTGGCCCGCCCGAAGCCTTGGCGAAGCGACGCCTCCACGAGCAGATGATCCTGGGTACGCAGGCACATGGTCGTCGCTCCTCCTGGGCTCGGTTCCTAGGCTCGATTCTTGCGCTCGACGCTTGGCCTTGATGCGCCTCAGCGCGCCTCGCCCGCCGGGGCGGGGAGCAGCACATAGCCGTTGACGAGGTCGCCCAAGAACGCGCAGGCCTGGGGCCCGCAGAGGTCGAGGTAGGCGGAGACGTAGGCGCAGAGCACCGCGTCGAGCTTCTCTTCAAGCTCGCCGAGCCGGGTGCCGTTGAGCGTGCCCATCGGCGGGTTCATCAGCTCATCGAGGGCCTCGGAGTCCTCTAAGGCGGGCTGCATGAAGGGCAGCTTGCCGTAGACGAGGTCCCGATACCGGTTCGCCGCGTCTTTGCGGCTGCCGATGGGCCCGCTCTTCGTGCGCAGCGGGCGATCGAGGCCGAAGACGAGGATCTGGCAGGCCTGGGCGTAGGTCTCGACGACGCGGTCGCCTTCAGCCTGGGGATCGGCGTCAAAGCCCATTCGCATGAGCGCGCGGCCGATGGTGCGCGGGTGCGAGGCGTTCACGGTGTTCACCGAGAACTCATCGACCTGAAAGCGCCCGAAGTGGTGCTCGAGCTGAAGATCCACGGGGCGGCGGCCCGTGGAGTTCTCGATGATGAGGGGGGCGTTCACCGCGAGGATCGCGCCGCTGCGGCCGCGGTTTCGCGCGACCCAGCTCAGCACGTCCTCGTGGGCGCGGAGGTGAGCGGTGGACACAAGGCGGACGCCCTCCTCTGTGGCCTCCATGACCGCGCCCGCTGAGGTGGCGCGGGGAGCCCAGGCGAGGTCAAGTCCCAGATAGCGCATCTTCGACAACGTCATGACTCCGTCTGCGTGACGCACCACCCTAACCCAGATCGAGTGCGCGCGGAGGCTCAGCCCAAAGACGAGACTCCGAAGCGCGCCCTCAGCGCGCGCCGATCGCCCAGCGCACCGCGTCCCGTCGGCGCAGGCGCTCCGCGAGCCCCCGGTCGGCCCCGGCGAAGAGCCCCATCACCAACGCGCCGGCCTCCGCCTGCTGGGCGCCGCCACCGCAGGCGTGCAGGGCGTCGAGCAAGAGCAGGCGATCCCCTGCGGCGCGGGCCTCGGCCAAGGCGGCGTCGAGCGCCGCGGCGTCTCCGCTGATCCGCGCCGCCGCGAGCAACAGCCGCGCGTTCGACCGTCGATCACCGACGACCAAGAGCGCGTCGAGGGCCTCGGCGAGGGGCTCGGCGTGGGCGCGAAGCACGGCGATGAGCCCGGCGTGGTAGGCGCGCATCGCCGACCAGCCCACCCGGGTCGCCTCTTGCACGATCTGGTTACACGCCGCGAGGGCCGCGTTGTGGTCGGCCATGCCCAGGCGCACCTCGACCCGCAGCGCCCGCCAGGCCGTGCGCAGCTCTACGGGCGCGTCCTCCTCTCCGGCGGCGGGGTAACCCTTGAGCACGGCGTTCGCGCCGTCGAAGTCACCGCAGGCCAGGAGCAGCTCCGCGCGCGCCATCGCCGCGATGGCCGCGACGTGGGGCAACGCGACGCTCGCGGCGAGCTCCTGGGCCTCGTCCGCCAAGGCCTCGGCCTCGGCGAGGGCCCCCGCGCGCACCTTGAGCACGACGAGGCGATGTAAGGCGCCGATGGAGGCGTCCCGGCGCTGGCGGGCGCGCAGAAACGCGACCTCTTGGCTCACGCAGCGGATCGCCTCGTCGAGCCGACCGGCGTCGGCGTAGAGGCGCCCCAGATACCCCTGGGCGACGGCGGCGTGCTCACGGCCCATGCCCGTCACGCCTTGGGTGACGCAGCGCCCCAGCGCGTCGGCGGCCTGCACGCGGTCGCCGAGCAGGGTGTGGCAGCGCCCGACGAGCAGGCGGGACCAAGACGAGACCTCGGCCTCGGGCAGAGGATCCGCGAGGCGACCGGACTCTTCGGCCTCATCCAAGGCCCGGCGCACCTCGCCCCGATACAGCCGCAGCTCCGCCGAGAGCGCGAGGCCCTGGGCCAAGGGCGCCGTCGCCTGCTGATCCCGGGCGAGCTGCAGCGCGGCGTTGATGCTCGCGGCGGCCTCCCCCGGACGACCCAAGGTGAGCAAGGCCCGCCCGCGCAAGAGCGCGCAGCGTGTGGCCGTCGCCGCGCCGAGGCCCGGCTCGTGGGCGGCGCGGGTGACCACCTCCAGGGCGTGGCTCGTGCGGCCTCGGGCGTAGAGCCACTCCGCCACCCGGGCCTGGGCGCGGCCCGCCTGCTCCGCAGACGCCGCCAAGGCCCGAAACAGCGGGAGCTGATCGTCGCGCCAGCGGCTCGGCGGCGCGGCGGCGATGGCGTCCGCCAAGGCGGCGTGAATCAGGCGGGTGCGCCCCTCCTCAAGCCCAGCGGTGACCAAGGCGCCCAGCGCCGGGTGCCGAACCCGCAGCCAGCGCTCGCCCATCGACACGCGGGCCGACGCGAGGTGATCCGTCGTGAGCACATCGACGACCGCGTCAGCGGCGGGCTCTCGCGCCCCTGAGGCGGCCAAGGCGACCCCTCGGGGCAGCTCCTCCCGTGCCACCGCCAGAACCTCTAGCAGCGCCCGGCTCGGCGGATCAAGCCGCTGAAGTCGCGCGGCGTAGAGCAGGTTCAGGGAGTTGTCTGGCGTCATGCGCAGGGACGCCGTGAGCTGCCAGCTCGTCTCACCCTCGTCGCCGACCCCACGTACCGAGAGCACGCCCCGATCCACAAAGTCCCTCGTCGTGAGCGTGACGATGGCCGGCGCGCCGCCGGAGAAGCGGTGGAGCTTGTCGGCGAGGCCGCCGGGGATGCTCGGCGTGCCCAACATGCCGCACAAGAGCGTGCGCACCTCGTCCACCTCCAAGGCGCGAAGGGGCAAGATCGTGCCCGGCGCGTCGGGGAGGGCGCGCTCGGCGGTGGTGATGAGGCAGATCCCGGGGAGCTTGGCGAGGCCGAACAGCCGGCTCGCCACGTCCTCTTCGACCCGATCGATGTCCTCGACGAGCAGCAAGGTCCGCCGCGAGGCGACACGGGCCCGAAGCGCCTCGGTGAGCCCGTCCCAGCCGGGGGCCGGGGGCCCCAGACGCCGCGCGATGATGCGCCTGAGGCGCGCCTCCGGGGTGAGGGGGTCAACGCCGGGACCGCCGCGCAGGCAGATCACGTCAAACTCAAGCTCCTTCGCCCGGTTCCACGCCAACCGGGCCAGGCGGGACTGGCCCATGCCCGGCTCACCGACGAGCTGTAGACCCCCGCCCGCGTCGAGCACGGCGCTGATCGCCCCGATCGCCGCCTCGCGCCCGACGACCGGCGGCCGAAGCAGGCTTCGACGCGCGCCCTGAAACCCCGTGAGCACGGCCAAGGCGATGCGCGCGGTCTGGGGCCGGGCGGCGGGATCCCGCGCCATGAGGCGGCCCACGAGCTCCTCCAGGCGCGTCGGGATGCGGTCGCGGCGCGAGGCCGAGACCGGCGGCGCGCCCCCGGCGGTGTGCGCCTTGAGGTAGCCCGCGGGCCCGCTCGCCCGAAACGGCCTGCGCCCAGCGATGGCCTCATACAAGGTCACGCCCAAGGAGTAGAGATCGGCGCGATGGTCGAGCGCGGCGCCGGCGATCTGCTCGGGCGCCATGTAGGCGTAGGTGCCCATCACGTCGCCGATCACCTGCTCCGGGGGCTCGGAGGGGTCCGCCGCGAGGCCCAGGTCCAACAGGAGCACCCGCTGATCGTCCGTGGCGAAGATGTTCGCGGGCTTCACGTCGCGGTGCACCACGCCGCGCTCATGCAGAAACGTGAGCGCGCGCAGGAGGTGCTCGGCCAAGGCGAGGGCGTCTTGCGCGCTGAGCTGCCGGGCGTCGCGGATCCAGTCGCGTAAGGTGCGCCCTTCGAGCAGCTCCAGCACCAAGACCGGCTGGGGGCCGTCGATCACGTCATAGCAGCGCGGCAGGCTTGGGTGGCGAAGGTCACGCAAGAGGCGCCCCTCTCGCAAGAACCGTCGGCGGCTGGCCTCGGATCGTTCGGGATCTCGCAGCACCTTGAGCGCGACACGATCCCCAGGCAAGAGCGTTGGGCAGCGCGGCGCCCCGCTGAGCGCCACCTCGGCCACCCAGACATCGGCGAGTCCGCCCGCGCCAGCCTTGCTGAGCACGGTGTAGCCTTCCACACGGGTCATCGTCGGGGAGCATAGCGCGGGCCGCGGGCTTGGGCGTGCCGATCCGCGTCAAGCCCGGTCCAAGGCCCCGCACGTCACCCCAGGACGCCCGTTGACCGCGGGCGCGCTCCCCGGCTCCTCCACGTTGGCCTTTGTTCGCCGCGTGGGGTACACGGGGTCATCGTCCGTCAGGGAGGTAGTCCATGTCCGAGCTTCCCACCCCCTCGTTGCCCCAAGAGAGCGGCCTGCCGCCGTTGGACGCCGAGGGACTGCTCAAGCTCTACCGAGAGATGGTGCTCATCCGCCGCGTCGAGGAGCTGGCCGCCAAGGCCTACACGATGCGAAAGATCCTCGGCTTCTGCCACCTGTACATCGGGCAAGAGTCCGTCGCCGTCGGCGCCGCGTCCGCCACGCCCGATGACTACTGGATCGCCGCCTACCGCGAGCACGGGCACGCCCTGGCCAAAGGGGTCTCCGCGAACGCCGTCATGGCCGAGCTGTTCGGCAAAGCCACGGGCACGAGCCTCGGCCTCGGCGGCTCGATGCACATCTTCGACAAAGACGCGAAGTTTATGGGCGGCTACGGCATCGTCGGCGGCCATGTGCCCCTGGCGAACGGCGTGGGCTGGGCCATCAAGCAGCGCAACGAGGGCCGGGTCTGCCTGTGCTACTTCGGCGACGGCGCCGCGCACCAAGGCGCCTTCTTTGAGGCGCTCTGCCTCGCCCAGCTCTGGAAGCTGCCGGTCGTCTTCATCTGCGAGAACAACTTCTACGCGATGGGCACCTCCATCGACCGGCAGTCCCACCTCACCGACATGAGCCTACGCGCCAACGGCGTCGGCATGGCGCGGGAGCAGCTCCGGGGCTTCGACGTCGAGCATGTCCGCGAGCGTGTTGGCGCCGCCGCCAAGTTCGCCCGCGAAGGCAACGGCCCGGTGATGTTGGAGATCATCACCTACCGCCACCGCGGCCACTCGATGTCCGACCCGGCGAAGTACCGCCCCAAGGGTGAGCTGGAGGAGTACAAGCTCAACTCCGAGCCCCTCGCGCTCACGAAGCGCCGCTTGGAGCAAGACTTTGGCGTGAGCGCCGAGCGCATCGCCGCCGTTCACCAAGAGGTCGAGGCCATCGCGGAGGAGGCCTGGAACTTCGCCGAGTCCTCTCCCGACCCCGATCCCGCCACCCTCTACGATCACGTCTACGCGGAGTGAACCATGGCCCTGATCCCCATCCGCGAGGCGCTCCGCGCCGCGATGCGCGAGGAGATGCAGCGCGACCCCTCGGTCTTCCTCATGGGCGAAGAGGTCGCCCAGTACGACGGCGCCTACAAGGTCAGCCAAGGGATGCTCGCTGAGTTTGGCCCCGACCGCATCGTCGACACGCCGATCTCCGAGTGTGGCTTCGCGGGCCTCGGCATCGGCGCGGCGATGGTCGGGATGCGCCCGATCATCGAGTTCATGACCTGGAACTTCTCGCTCGTCGCCTACGACCAGATCGTCAACAGCGCGGCGAAGATCTACCAGATGAGCGGCGGGCAGTACAAGGTGCCCATCGTGTTCCGCGGGCCCAACGGCGCGGCGGAGAACCTCGCCTCCCAGCACTCCACCTCCGTCGAGAGCCTCTACGCGCACTTCCCCGGACTCAAGGTCGTCACCTACGCCACGGCCTATGACGCCAAGGGTCTGCTCAAGAGCGCGATACGGGACGACAGCCCGGTCTGCTTCTTAGAGTCCGAGATGACCTACGGCATGAAGGGCGAGGTGCCGGACGAGGAGTACCTCATCCCCTTGGGCAAGGCCGACATCAAGGCCGAGGGCTCCGACGTCACCCTGGTCACCTGGGGCAAGCAGGTCTTCACCTGCCAGGCCGCGGTCGAGACGCTCAAGGCCCAAGGGGTCTCCGCTGAGCTTCTCGATCTGCGCACCATCCGCCCCCTGGATCGGGAGGCCCTGTTCAACTCCGTCGCCAAGACCGGCCGCTGCGTGGTCGTGCAAGAGGGCTACCCCTTCTCCGGCGTCGGCGCCGAGATCGTCGCCCAGCTCCAAGAGCACTGCTTCGACCTGCTCGACGCGCCGGTTCTGCGCATCACCAACCGCGACGTGCCCCAGCCCTACGCCACCAACCTTGAGAAGCTCGTGATGCCCAGCGCGGAGCGTGTTGTCACCGCCGCCCGCCGGGTGTTGGGCCTCGAGCGCTGAAGGAGACGACGATGGCCGAGTTCTTCAAGATGCCCCAGGCGTCGCCCACCATGGAGTCGGGCACGCTCAACGCTTGGCGAAAGGCTGAAGGGGACGCTTTGGTGTCCCAAGACGTCGTCGCCGAGGTCGAGACCGACAAAGCCGCCATGGACGTCGAGGTCTTTGAGGCGGGCTTCCTGCTCAAGATCCTCGCCCAGGCCGGTGAAGACGTGCCCGCCGGTCGCCCGATCGCGATCATCGGCAAGAGCAAAGACGAGGACATCTCGGCCTTGCTCGCCGAGTTCGCGGCGATGAAGGGTGGCGCGGCGCCCGCCGCTCCCGCCGCCCAGGCCGCCGCGCCGGCTGCTCCCGCCGCCCAGGCCGCCGCGCCTGTCGTCGTCGCCGAGGTGGCGCCGAAGCCCACGGAGAACCCTGGCGTGGTGCCTCCCTCCGCGCCCGCCGCCACCGTCTCGACGCCCGGCGGCTACGTCGGCCCGACCTGGCGCGGGAAGCCGCTCCACCACGGCCTTGAGGAGATCGGCGGCACCTTCACCCCGGCCAAGGTCCGCCGCGCGGTGCGCTCCTCTCCCCTCGCCCGCAAGATCGCTGAGGATCTGGGCGTGCCGCTGGACCGCGTCGCTGGCAGCGGCCCCAACGGCCGTGTGCTCCGCGCCGACGTCGAGGCCGCCGCTCAGGCCCCGCAGGTCGCCCAGGCCGCCGCCCCGGCCGCCCCCGCCCGGGCCAACGAGCTCGTGCGGAACTCCAAGATGCGGAAGGTCATCGCCTCTCGCCTCAAAGAGTCCTACCTCGACGCGCCGACGTTTTTCCTCACGGCCAACTTTGACTGCGACGCGCTCGTGGCCTTCCGCACGACGCTCAACCAGCAGGCGAGCGCCAAAGGCGTGAAGGTCAGCTTCAACGATCTCACGCTCTTGGCCGTGGCGCGGGCCCTGGCCGAGGTGCCCGAGTGCAACGCCGCCTGGGGGGAGGAGTCCATCACCCGCTTCGGCAGCGTCGATCTCGGCGTGGCCGTGGCCCTGGAGGACGGCCTCATCACGCCGATCATCCGCGGCGCCGACAAGCTCAGCCTGCTGCAGCTCGCCGCCCAGACAAAGTCCCTCGTCGAGCGCGCCCGGGCCCGGAAGCTCCAGCCCGAGGAGTACACCGGCGCCACCTTCTCGGTCTCGAACCTGGGCATGATGGGCATCGAGCACTTCACCGCCATCCTGAACCCCCCGGCGGCGGGCATCTTGGCCGTCGGCGCGCTCCAGCAAGAGCCCGTGGTGAAGGACGGCGCGCTCACCGTCGGCTGGCGGATGCGCGTCACGATGACCTGTGATCACCGCGTCATCGACGGCGCCTTGGGCGCCCGGTTCTTGGCCGCCCTGCGCCAGCTCATCGAGCGTCCCCTGCTGTTGGTGGTGTGACGATGGCTCAGTTCGACGTGCTCGTCATCGGCTCTGGCCCCGGCGGTTATGTCGCCGCGATCCGCGCCGCCCAGCTCGGGCTCAGCGCGGCCTGCATCGAGAAGGACCGCCTCGGCGGCGTCTGCCTCAACTGGGGCTGCATCCCGTCGAAGGCGCTGCTCAAGAGCGCCGAGTACGCCCAGACCGCCCGGCACCTCAGCGACTACGGCGTCAACGT
>JBEAVX010000490.1:0-7895 GCA_041160755.1 Pseudomonadota bacterium | reverse complement strand
GCGCCTGGTTGGGCTCGCTGAGCCGACGCATGGGGGCTCATGCTGAGGTGAGGCGGGGCCGACCAGGCGTCGTCCGGCAAGCGAGATGACCTCAATCTGGGCGAGCACCGCTGTATGCTCTTGCGGGCGCGTCGTCGGCGCCGGTCAGTCGGCGGAAGACCTCCTCCAGGTTGCTGCGCTCGCGGCGCTGCTCCAGGAGCGTGAGGCCCTGGGCGGTCACCCAGCGAGAGGTGACGGCGCGGAGATCGCCGTCGGAGAGCAGATCCACGGCCAGCTCACCCTCGACGAGCTCAGCGTCGTCGACGGGCACGAGCTGGCGCACGCCGGGCAAGGCCGCGAGGCCGGCGTGGAGCTGTGTGGGGGTGAGGCGCACCGTGCCGGGGCCCACGACGACCCGCAGGCGCTCGCCTTGGGAGGCGGCGGTCACCGTGGCGGTGGGGCCATCGGCGACGATGCGCCCCTTGTGGATGATGAGCACGCGGTCGCAGGTGGCCTGCACCTCGCTGAGGATGTGCGTGGAGAGGATCACCGTGCGGCGCTCGCCCAGCTCCCGGATCAAGGCGCGGATCTCGGCGATCTGGTTGGGGTCGAGGCCCGAGGTGGGCTCATCCAGGATGAGCAGGTCGGGCTCATGCAGGATCGCCTGGGCCAGCCCGACGCGCTGGCGGTAACCCTTGGAGAGCGTGCTGATCTCGTCTTTGGCCCGCTCGGTGAGGCCGCAGCGGCGCAGCGCGCGGTCGACGGCGGCGGCGCGCTCGGCGCTGTCTAAGCCCCGGACCTGGCCCATGAACTGCAGGTAGTCCACCACACGCATCTCGGTGTAGACCGGCGCGGACTCCGGCAGATAGCCGATCTTGCGCCGCGCCGCGACGGGGTCGCTGACGACGTTGATCCCGCACACCTTGGCCTCGCCCGCCGTGGGGGAGATGAAGCCGGTGAGGATCTTCATGGTCGTCGTCTTGCCCGCGCCGTTGGGGCCCAAGAAACCGACGATCTCTCCCTTCGGAACGGTGAAATCAACGCCCGACAAGGCGGCCTTGTCGCCGTAGCGTTTCTCCAGACCGCGCGCTGAGATCACCGACATGGCTTCCTCCACCCGGGCTCCCTATCGAAGCGGGGGCCCCACCGCAAAGGCGGCGTCAATCTCCACCGACCCCACGCGGCGTCCGTTATACTCACGCGCTGACTCCACACCCAGGTGTCTACGATGCGTTCGCTTCGCCTGTCTCCCTTGCTCAGCCTGTTCGCCCTCGCCTGCGCCCCCGACTACAAGGTCGAAGGTGAGGTCCAAGACACGGGCATCCCCTCGGGCGCAGACGCGGACAGCGGCGGCACCACGGACGACAGCGAGGCGTTCTTAGACGAGGTCTGGGCTGGCGCCACCTTGCGGGTGCTCGCCCCGGCGTCGGGCGACTTCTTGCCGTTGGGTGAGCCCGCCGACTTCGAGGCGGTGGTCTACGACGCCGCCGGCAACCCCACAGACTTCTCCGACATCACCTGGGGCTCGGACATCGACGGCGCCTGGCTGCCCACGGGCAAGGTCTTTGAGGACGCCACCCTGAACGTCGGCACCCACGCGCTCACCGCCACGGCCAAGCTCCCCAGCGGCGACACCTTGGCCTACACCATCGGCGGCGTGCTCGTGCAGCACGAGGACGCGGGCACCTACGTCGGCACCCTTCAGATCGACGCCACCATCGAGTACGACGGCCAGGCCTTCACCGTCACCTGCATCGGCGCGCTCACCATGGTCGTGGACCAGACGGGTGAGGTGGTCGAGGGCGCCTCTACCTGCCTGCTCTCGCTCTCGGGGTTTGACCTGGAGCTGGAGTACGCCCTCAACTTGGACAACGACGAGGGCGCGCTCAGCGGCGAGGCCGCGGCGGTGGTCTGGGGGTACGAGCTGCCCTCGGAGTTCGCGGGGGAGGTCAGCGAGGGCCTCATCTCGGGCGGCTTCGAGACCGAGTTCATCGGCACGCCGCTGCTGGGCACCGTCGAGGCCGAGCGCATCACCCGCACGGTGAGCTCCGGCGAGTAGCTCAGGCGGGCTTCGACCCGGCGGGCTCACCGTCTTTGGGGAGCTCTTCAGCGGAGATCTTCTGGGCCTCTTCATCTTGGAAGAAGCTGGAGATCAAGAACGCGACGACGCCGACGGTGATGCCGATGTCGGCGACGTTGAACGACGGGTACTCCGCGGTGCCCAGCTTGTCGCGCAGCCACGGGGCCCAGGAGGCGCTGTCGGTGTAGAAGCGCAAGAAGTCGGTGACGGCGCCGACCCAGGCGCGATCGATGGTGTTGCCGACGGCGCCGCCCGCGATGAGGCCGATCATCGTGGGGTTAAATCGTTCGTCCTTGGGGAGCTGCGCGAGCATCCACAACATCGCGGCCATGGCCACGACGGCGAAGCCCAAGAAGAAGGTGAGGCGGTGGCCCCAGTCGCCCAAGATGCCGCCGACGGCGCCCTTGTTCTGGTAATGCACGAGCTGGAAGAAGCCCGGGATCACGTCGATGCTGCCGCGCCACAGCTCGATGTTCTCGACCACCCAACGCTTGGTGACTTGATCGCCGACGGCGATGATCAAGAAGGCGACGGTGAAGTAGATGAACTTGCGCGGCATGAGGCTCGCTCCCGAGAGGACGAGGCTGCATAACCCACGAAGTCGGCTCGGCAAAGCGCGCACAGACCACGCGTGGCCCTCGGCGCCCTAGGCCTTGCATTTGGCCGACCCATCCGCGATGATCTTCAATAAACCAGCGTTGGAGCCTCGATGCGCGTCTTGGTCGTCAGCGATGTTCACCTCGGCAACGGCGGCGTCTACGACATCTACGCGGGGGGCGCGGCGCTCCCGGCGCTCATTCGGCGGGAGGCGGGGCCCGACCTGCACCTCTTGCTCAACGGCGACGCCGTAGACTTCTTGCTCAGCGACGATCCGCTGGTCTTGGAGCTCGGCCAGGTGGTGCGGGCCGCCGAGGCCATCGCCCGCCACCCCGAGACCCGGGCGGTGTTGGAGGCGATCGGGGAGCTCCTCGCGCGCGGCGGCCAGGCCACGGTGCGGCTCGGCAACCACGACGTCGAGCTGGCGATCCCCGAGGTGCAGGCGGCCTTCCGCGCGGCGACGGGCCAGCCCCCCGAGGTCGCCGGGCGCCTGCGGTTTGAGGCCGGAGACACCCCGGGCGTGCTCACCGTCGGCGGCGTGCGGGTGCTCTACACCCACGGCGAGCACAACGACGCCTGGAACCGCGTGGCGTATGACGACCTCAACGATCGGGGGCGCTGGCCCAGGTTCCGCCACCCGCCGGGCAGCGAGCTGGTCAAGAACATCCTCAACCCCCTCAAGCGCGACTTCGGGATGCGCTTCGCCGACCTGCTCAAGCCCGACTTCCACGGCGCGGTGATGGCCGGCCTCGCCGTAGACCCCAGCGCCGTGCGGGTGGCGAGCCCCAAAGAGGTCGCGGGCCTCGCCGCGCGCCTGATGCGCCAGCGCCTCGGCCCGGCGACCTTTGGGCCCGGCGACGAAGACAGCGTAGACGTCGTCGGACCGCTGGAGGACATCGCCGACGCCGCCGAGCTCACGGACGAGGAGCGGGAGCTGCTCGCGGGGCTCCTGTCGCCGGGCCCCGCCGCGTTCTCGGCGAGCGACGCCGAGGACAGCGCCACCCAGAAGCTCCTCAAGGCGGCCTTACGCGCCTACGCCCGAGCCCACAAGAGCCTCGCCAAGGGGCTCGCCGAGGCCTACTTCTCGTTGGAGCCCGACGCCGCCGAGTGGAAGGAGGCCAAGCGCCTCGCGGGCAAGTTTGAGGCCGAGGTCGTGCTCATCGGCCACACCCACGCCGCGCGGTTTCGGGCCGATGAGGGCGTGGTGTACGCCAACACCGGCACCTGGATCGGCCTGATGCGCCTGCCCGACGCTGAGGCCTCGAACGAGGAGTGGATGCGGTTCTTGACGACGCTCAAGTCAAACCCCGGCCTCGACCCCAGCCTCGGCCCCGCCGTGCCCGTGATCACGCGGTTCACCGGCGTCGAGGTGCACGACGATCCCGATGGTGGCGCCCAGGTCGCGCTCGTGGAGTGGCGCGGCGAGGAGCGTGTGGTGCTGCAGAGCGTCCGGGTGAGCCCCCGGTCCTGAAGCGTCGTTGAGCCGCGCGGGCGCAAGACCGCCCGCTTCCCCTTGTGGTGTGTATGACCGACGACCCCAGCGTCTCGACCGATCTCCACCTGCTGTTGAGCCACGCGGACTCCGGCGAGCCCACCTTGCCCGAGGGCCTGCCCGAGGCCGCGTTGACCGGCGCGACCGACGCTGAAGGCGGAGAGGAGGCCCCCCAGCCCGAGTACCTCTGGGATGGGAGCGCCGACCCGCAGTCCTTGGCCGACCAGCGCTGGGGCGTGATCGCCCCCGTGGGCGCCCGTGGCGACCGCCTCCTCGACCTCATCCGCCCGCTCATCAAGCGCCGCGAACAACAACAAGGCGCCGAGGTGAAGGTCTACCGCCTGCCGCCGAAGATGACCGCCGAGCAGGCGATTCAGTGGAAGCGGGACCAGTTCAACACCCGGGCGACCTTCGGGCTGGAGGTGCCCGCCTACCAGCTCCTCCTCGGAGAGCTGGACGAGCTGCCCCTGAGCGTCCAGCAGGCGCTGTGCATCGACAGCTACACCGGTCGCCTCGCCTTTGACCACGACGACGACTACCGCGCCTACGCCGAGAAGGTGCTGCGCTGGGAGGACCGCCCCGCCGCCGTCGAGCACCCCGACTCGCTCTACTTCACCGTGCACGACAAGACCGAGGCCACCCGGGCGGGCTACCGCGCCTTGGTGAAGCCCGGCCTCGCCATGGCCCGGGAGTACCGCGACCGGGGCAAGTACCCCGCCGAGCGCCTGGAGGAGCACGGCGACACGATCATCCCCAGCCCGGAAGAGCTCCTGGGCCTCGCCAAGTCCGACCGCCCCACGGTCATGTTCAGCGTCTCCCACGGCGACGGCCCGCCCCGGGGCGGCTGGATGAGCGCCGCGGAGCAGCGCCAAGGCCAAGGCGCGATGAGCTTCGGGCGAGACGGCAAGATCCGCGCTGAAGACCTCCCCGACGGCGCGTTCTTGCCCGGCGGGGTGTGGTTTATGCTCGCCTGTTACGGCGCGGGCACCCCGGAGCACAGCGCTTATGCGCATTGGCTGACGAACCTCCAGGCCGCCGGCCAGTTCCGAGGTCGGGTCGAGGCCGTGCTCGCGGGCATCCCCAGGCCCGGAGATCGCCCGTTCATCGCCGCGCTCCCGAAGCGTGCGCTCGCGAACCCCGATGGCCCCTTGGCGTTCATCGGCCACATCGATCTCGCCTGGACCTACAGCTTTCAAGAGCTCGACGGCGGCGTGCAGAGCCGCATCGGGCGCTTCTTGGGCGTGCAGCGCATGTTGGTGAAGGGGGACCGGGTCGGCGTCGCCCTGCGGGATCTCGTCGGCGGCCTCAACGACCTCAACGAGCAGCTCACGAGCGCCTATGACCAGGTCGCCCGGATCGGCGGCGCCGCGCTCCCCAGCCAGCTCGGCCACGTCTGGATGGCCCGGAACGACCTCGCGGCCTGGGTGCTCCTGGGCGATCCCGCCGCGCGCCTGCCCCTGCGCGGCGCGGAGCCGGCCCCGGCGAGGCCGACGTTGAGCCCCTTCGGCTTCGCCCCGACCCCGCAGACGACGGGCGCGCCGAGCCTAGAGCGTGTGGAGGCGGCGATCTTCAGCCTGCTCTCGGGCCAAGGCGGCGCCGAGACCCTCGCCGCGTCCCTCGGGATGACGGGCGCCCAGCTCAAAGACCTCGCCGAGCTCTACCGCGCCGCCGGTCGTGGGGCCGTGGGCCCGAGGCTCTGAGCCGCTCCTTTGACTTAGGGGCAGCCGGTCTGGGTCTGGGTGTTGCAGATGCGCCCGGCCTTGGGCGCGGGCACCCCAGCCGCCCCGGCGGCGGCGAGGTTGGCCTGCAGGAGCACCTTGAGATCGGCCTTGGGCTGATCTTTGGCCCGGGGCGCGTCTTTGAGCATCACGAAGCCGTCGTTGCCTTGGGCCATGTAGTCCAAGGTGACCACCCGCAGCGGGCGATCCGTCGGCAACGGCGCGTCGCCTTGGGCCGTGATGAGGCGCAGGGCCCGGGCGTCGGTGGCCGCGACGTCGTGGGTGAAGCCCAGCCCGGCGACCTGGAGCCAGTGGCCGTTGCCCGTCCAGTCGGTGACGCCGTGGTCCAGGGCGGCCTCTAAGGTCTTGGCGTCGAGCTCCAGCACCGTGAGCGGCGTCGGCCACGGCAAGAGCGTCTCCAGGTGTTGGCGGGTGAAGCTGGCCCCGGCGGGGAGATCCTCGTTCATGCGCAGACCGCCGGAGTTCACGAGCGCCACGTCCGCGCCCGGCGCGGCGGCCAACATCACATCGGCGGCCCAGTCGCCCAAGGAGGTCTCAAAGCGGCGCACGGAGAGCTCCTCGCCGATGAGGGCGGCCTGGTGGCGGCCCAAGGGCTCGGCGAGGCAGCCCGGCGGCAGGCTGATCCCGGCGCAGAAGCTGGCGTCGTGCTCGGCGAGGCGGTCGTTCACGAGCTTGGCGACGACGGGATCCTCCGCCACGCTGGCGTCGAGGGCGCGCAGCTCGGCCTCAGCGCTCACCGCGCCGTCCGACCCCACCCGCACCGTCCACACCGCGGCGGTGCGGAGGTCGGCGTCGGCCTTCACGACCAGGCGCCCGTTCACCTCGGCGCGCTGGGCGTTGTGCTCGTGGCCGCCGACGATGAGGTCGGGGCCCTCGGCGCCGAGGGTCTCCAAGAGCGCGACGTCGTCCGCCATCGCCTGGTGGGTGAGCCCGACGACGACCTCGGCGCCTTCAGCGCGCAGCAAGGCCACCATCGCCCGGGCCGTCTCGACGGTGTCGCTCACCTCGGCGACGTAGGGGCGCGGGCCGTCCAGCGGCAAGAGCAGGCCAAACACGCCGACCTTCACGCCGCCGACCTCGCGGATCACCCACGGGGTGAGGCGTGGGCTCGTCGGGACCGGCGTGGCGTCGCAGCCCTGCAGGCGCACGTTGGAGATCACCCAGTCGAACTGGCTCTGGGTGAGGCGATCTTGCACGACCTTGGCCCCAGAGCAGCCGGTCTTGTCGAGCTCGTGGTTGCCCAAGGTGGTGAGCAGCATGGGGTCGTAGGCGGGCTCGTCGCCGTCCAGGGCGTTGAGCGCCTCGACCACCTGGGCGCCGTCGTAGGTGCGGCTCAAGAGCGAGGGGTACCAGAAGTCTCCGGCGCCCAGAAGCAGCAGGTCGGGGGACTCGGCCTCCAGGCCCAGGCGTAAGGTGCGCAGCCGGGCGAAGCCGCCGACCTGGGACTCGGGGAAGCCCTCGGCGCGGTACACGTCGTTGAACGCGAGCAGGCGCAGGGCCCGATCGGCGGTGGCGTTCGTCTCTGGGGCGCGGCCTCCGGCGCAGGCGGCCAAGGTGAGGCAGAGGAGCGCGGCGTGACCGGTCGAGCGGGGCATCAGACCTCCTGCGCGGGATTGTACGCCCCTGGCCATCACTCCGTCGAGAAGCGCAGGGGGAAGGTGAACGGGAAGCCGTCGGGCAGGTCGTGGGCCGGGAACGGGGTGTGGCGTAAGGTCTCGACCACACAGGCGCCGAGCTCGCCGGAGAGCCCGCCGTCGTCGCTGACCGTGAGCGCCGAGACCCGCCCGTCGCAGCCCACGGTGAAGTCTAAGGTGAGCACGCCGTCCACGCCGCCTTCGGGCAGGCAGCGCGCGGTGTGTTGAATGAACGTGTTCATTGAGCTGCGCACCTCGTCCAGGCCCAGACCCGCCGAGGCGACCATGCCCTCGTCGCCCTCCACGTCCGTCGGCCCGGCGAGGCAGGGCTTGGCGGCGGGCATGGTGAAGGTGGGCGGCGCGGCGGCGGCTTG
>JBEAVX010000451.1:0-8985 GCA_041160755.1 Pseudomonadota bacterium | reverse complement strand
GGCCTGGGCCGTCGTGGGCGTCGGGGGGGGGTGTGAAGGCGGACATGGATTGGGTATTGTAGCGCCACGCCCCTCGCCTGGACCGCAGGATGTCGTCTCTCCCCCAAAGCGCCGTCTACACGCTCCCCGCCCCGGGGGAGCGGCGCGTCGGCGCCCTGCGGCGAAAGGTGGCGTTGTTGGCGGCGCGGGGCCTGCTCTCGCTGGGCCCCCGCGGCCTGCCGGCGCCGATGGCCCGCGCGCTGCCCGGCGCCCAGCGCTACGTCGAGGGCGCCCTCCGTCGGAGCGGCGCGGTCGCCGTGGATCAGCTCCTCGTCCCCGAGGTGCTCACGCCGCTGCTCGCGCTCCAGAGCGGCGCGATCTCCGCCGAGCAGGCCTTGGCCTCCGCCATGCCCACCTTGCTCTACGGCCTCTGCGCCGAGGGCCTGGGCCCCGAGGATCTGCTCTGGGACTTGCCCGTCACCCACCTGCACCACGCCGGGCGGGTGATCCACCTCACCACCCCGGCGGCGGGGCTGTTCTTGGCGGGCTCTGGGCCCCAGCTTCGGGTGGACGACCAGGCCGCGCCCCAGCGCGGTCACGAGCTGCCGTGGACGAGCCCGTTCACCCCCCTCGGCCACGGCCTGAGCCTCACGATCTGGGACAAGAACCCGCTCTCGATGCTGGAGGAGCACCCCGACAAACACGGCAACGCCTTGAGCTTGGGCGGGCGGAGCGTAGACGAGTGGCGCGCGGCGCTCCAGTCGGCCTTGGGGCTCGTCGAGGAGGGCCTCCCGGCCTGGCTCGGTGAGCTGCCCGACACCCTGGGCCGCCTCGTGCCCGTCGGGTTTGAGCCCGAGCGCCACCTCAGCGCCAGCTACCGCGAGGCCCCCGGCGTCGCTTACCTCACCCTGCACCCCGACCCGCTCACCTTGGCCGAGGCGGTGATCCACGAGGCCCAGCACTCCAAGCTGAACCTGCTCTCGTGGCTCGACGCGGTCTTGGTGAACGGCCGCACCACCTGGACCCCGTCGCCGGTGCGCCCCGACCTGCGCCCGCTCATGGGGGTGCTCCTCGCCGTGCACGCCTTCGTGCCCGTGGCGGCCCTGCACGCGGGCCTCGCCGCCGCCGACCACCCGATCACCCGCGCCGAGCCCTTCCGGCGTCGCCGGGCCGAGGTCTTGGCCTCGAACCAGCGCGGGGTGGCCGTGCTCCAGCGCCTCGCCGAGCCCACCGCGCTTGGCGAGCGACTCTTGCGTGAGCTGTTCGCGCTTCATTTTGCGCTTCGTGACCTATCTCCCGCTGAACATCCACCCACCGAGCTGAGCGAGGGCGTCCTGGAGGGCCCGAGCATGGGGTGACCAAGCCGTTTGTTGTCATCGGAGGCGGCCCTGGCGGGGCCTGCGCCGCCGCGCTGCTCGCTGGGCAAGGCGCGCCTGTCGTCGTGATCGAGAAGGACACGTTCCCTCGGCACCACGTCGGCGAGTCCTTGCAGCCCGCGACCTTCACCCTGCTCGACCGCCACCTGGGCCTGGGGCCGACCCTCGCCGCCCAAGGCTTCGCCCGCAAGTACGGCGCGGTCTACGTCTGGGGCGAGAACCGCGACCCCTGGACGGTGCTGTTCGATCAGCGCTTAGAGCGTGACCTCCCCGGGCTCGACGAGGCCGGGCTCCTGGGCGGCGGCTACGAGCACGCCTGGCAGGTGGAGCGCGCTCGTTTTGATGAGATCCTCCTCACCGAGGCCGCCCGGCGCGGCGCGGACGTTCGTTTTGGCGACGAGGTGGAGTCGGTCAGCTTCGAGGGCGAGCGCGCGGCTGGGGTGCGCCTGCGCTCGGGTGAGCACATCGACGCCGAGGCCGTCATCGACGCCAGCGGCCAGCGCGGCGTCATCGGCAAGCAGCTCGACCTGCGCCGGGTCGTCGACGACATGCGCTGCGTGGCGACCTACGCCTACTACGACCACATGGCCGGGGTCCCTGGCCCGCTCTCGCGCCATGTGCAGTGGGTCGTGTCGATCGACGACGGCTGGTGCTGGTTCATCCCCGTGAGCCCGACCCGCACGAGCGTCGGCGTCGTGAGCCGCCAGAAGGGGCTGATGGCGCTCGATGACTTTGAGCGGGCCCTGCGCGACGCCGGCTTCCCCTTGGACGGCGCCACCCGCGTCCCGGGGCCAGGCCAAGACGGCCTACGCTTCGCCCGAGACTGGTCGTTCACCTCCAGCCGCTTCGCCGGGCCGGGCTGGTGGCTCGTCGGCGACGCGGCCTGTTTTGTGGACCCGATCCTGTCCGGCGGCGTAGACTTCGCCATTCGCAGCGGCTTTCGCGCCGGGCTCGCCGCGCTGCGGGTGAGCGTCGGGGACGAGGCCGCGACCGCCGCCGCCGAGGCCTACGACGAGCAGTTCCGCCGAGAGTACAAGGCCTATCTGCGCCTCGCCCGATACTGGTACGGCAACAACCGCACCGTCGGCGGCCTGTTCTGGGAGGCCCACCGGGAGATCCCGCCCCACGCCGCGCTCACGCCGCTCCGCGCCTTCGTCTACCTCACGACGGGGCGTTACGCCGCCGAGCGCCACCTGCGGGTGTTCCAAGAGTGGCAAGAGAAGAAGATGTTTCGGCAGCTCGGCGTAGACGCCGAGGCCCTTCGGAGAGCGCGGGCGACGGAGCTCTGAGCCTACTCGCCCAGCTCTCGGACGAGCGCGGTCATCGTGGTCATCAACGAGACCCCTTTGGGCACGACGAAGTCCTCCGACACCCCGGGGCCGCCGATGGTGACCCGGGTCTGGGGCAGGCAGGCCGCGCGGAGGGCGGTGGCGTAGGCGACGAGCGCCTCTTGGGAGGTGGGCATCGTCACCGAGACCAGCACGAGCCGGGGCGCGACCTGGCGCGCGGCGTCGCAGAGGTCTTGGAGCGGCAGATCCGCGCCGAGGTAACGCACGCGGTAGCCCGCGAGGGCCAGGCGCACGGCGAGGCTCAACAAGCCCAGCTCATGCCGATCGCCGGGGTAGGTCGCGCAGATCGCCGTGGGGCCGTCTTTGGGGCCGTAGCCGACCGAGACGAGCATCGACGCGAGCTGCTCACGACAGAACTCCGACGCGAAGTGCTCTTGGGCGACGCTGAGGCTGCCTTCAGCCCACCGCTCGCCGACCTCACGCAGGATCGGCATGAAGACCTGCTCGATCCGCTGCAGGAACGAGAGACCGGCGAGGCGCTCGTTCAGCGCCGTCGCGGCGGAGAGGTCGAAGCGGACGAGCGCCTCCAGAAGCTCGTGCTGGAGCGCCCCGAGGCCACCCATTGCCGCGCTGGGCGTGGTGGCGGCCAAGGTCGGCGCGCTCACGTCGTGGGTGAGGGAGATCGCCTCGCTGATCTTGTAGCCCTCCTCGACGAGGCGCTTGATGCGGCGCAGACGATCGACGTCGGCGTCGGTGTACTCCCGATAGCCGTTGTCAGCGCGCTCTGGCACAACGAAGCTATAACGCCGCTCCCAAGCGAGGAGCGTGCCTTTGGAGATGCCGACGAGGTCGGCGACGGTCTTGATGCGGTATCCCACGAGGTGAGTATCCCCAAGGCCGCAGGCTGGAGGGGCGGCCCAAACTCCTCACATAGCATCATAGGTCGGGAAGAATCACCACAGGCTCATGTGCGATTGTCCGAATATGAGAGATTTGTTTTAACAATGTATGTTTTTTGTACTTGATGTGGATATACTTTGTACATCACACAACGCAAAAAGTGATCCACGTCAGGATGCGGTGAGCCCCCGACAAAACGCGGTCAAGCGGACCCCAACAGAGTGAGAATCCTCTACGGACCTGCAATTCTTTGGAGAGCACATGGACAGGCCCCTAGCAAGCTGGACACGTCAACCGAGCGCCTCGTTCGTGGGCGGCGCGATGGAGGCGTGGCAGCACGAGTGCTGGGTGCTGAGCGAGCAGGATCTCGGCGCCGGTCAACGACGGGTGCGAGTGCTGAGACCAGGGACCTCGCCGCTGCCATTGCCGTCTCCTGGCGCCCAAGAGGTCACCGCCGCGGACGAAGACGAGCTCTCCTTGCTCGCGGTGCTCGTCCGCCTGGGCGGCGCCTCACGCGCGCCGCGCCCGCGCCTCCCCGTCGCCGCGACCTCGGCCCGGGCGCTCTTGCCCGTGGTGCAGACGCTCGCGAGCGCGACCACCGACGGCTTCAGCCTGTGGTGGCTCCGCGAGGCCCAGCGGGTGCTCCAGGCCGCCGAGGCCAACGAGCGCCCGAGCTCCAACGTCGTGCCGATCCGCGCGGCCCAGGTCGCCCCCGACCCGATCTTCTCCCACCTCTGCGAGACCCGCCGATCCATCGCCCGGGCCTTGGTCGAGGGCCTCCTGCGCCCGGTCGGCCCAGGCTTTGAGGTGATGGCGGTGCCGGTCACCAACGCGCTCTTCGCGCTGATGGACCCGAGCCACGTCGAGCGCCGCGCCCAGCCCGCCGAGGGCGCCCCGGCGGCGAACGTGAGCTGGTATGAGGCGAGCCTGTTCGCGGAGTGGGTGGGGATGCGCCTGCCGACCTCCGCCGAGCGGGCGGAGATCGCGGCGTCGTCGAGCGCCTCTGGCGCCCGCAGCCTCAGCGGCGGCCTCTACGAGTGGTGTGAAGACGAGGCCCCCTCGGCGACGGCTGGGCTCGGCTTGCCGCTCCCCGACCGCTTCGGGCTGCACGAGGAGGCGCGGCGCTTCATCACCGGCGGCCAGGCCAATCGGGGCGACATGGTCATCGCGCACCCCGCCGGACGGCAGCCGGTGATCGGCCTGCGGCTCGTGCGCGGCGCCATGACTCAGCGGGCGACCAGCTCCCTGCGGGCCGTGTCATAGCCCAGGCCCGTGGCCTCCGCGTCGCCGAGCACGTGCACGGTGAGCCCGGTGAGCGCGGCGGCGTGCAGGCTGCCGTCTCCGGCGTCGTTCGGCGAGGGCCTCGGCGCGAGGCCCCGGGAGGAGATCGCCGCGCCGCTCACCACCAAGGCGGCGACCTCGGGCTCGGCCACACGCACGTTCTCGGTGAAGCGCAGCGCGGGCGACGGATCCGCAGACCACGACGCCATGCCGCCGCTGCCCAGAAGGAGCCCGGTCGCGCCGGGGAGGTCGTAGAGGGCCCGGAACAGGAGCTCGTGGTTCTCCGCACGATCGTCGCTGGCGTGGGCGTCCATGAAGGCGACGGCGTCGGGCAGAAGGGGCGGCATGGTCCCCGCGCTGAGCTCGTAGGGCGCCCGCAGCGCCACCCACCCGAGGCGCTCCTCGTCGTCGGTCTGATCCCCGTTCACCACCCAGCCCGCTAGGCTCTCCGTGGGTTCGGTGGCCACGCCGTCCCAGGCCACGGCCTCGGCGTCTGGGCCGGGCACGACGGATCCGTCGCTGAGGTCAACTGCCCAGCCCTCGGTGAGCAGGTCGAGGTGGAGGCCCGTCCAGGTGAGCGGGGCGCCGGACTCGCGGCGCAGGTTGGCGGCGTCGATGGGGTCCACGACGGCCACAGCGCCCTCGCCGATCACCCGGGCCACGCCGTCGATCACGAGCACGCCGGTCTGCTGCTCTAGGCCGAGGCCGATGAGCGACGGCGGCGCGCCCTCGTCCACGGCGGCGGCGAGGCAAGCGACCAGGCGCCCCAGGCGGCCCCGCTCGGTGAAGTGGGTCTCCACCAGGCCGCCGGGGAGCAGGCCCAAGGCGTCGGGCTTGACGCCGGAGCCGCCGTCCACGTCGCTGAGGAGGGTCGAGCGCCCGTCCGCGAGCAGCTCCGCCGAGGTGGAGTCGCGGCCCCCGGCCAAGGCCCAGGCGCCCAAGATCATCGCTCCGGCGCTCGTGCCGCCGACAGCGAGGCGCTCCTCTTTGTGGCGCTGGGCCAAGGTGTCCGCGAAGGCGCCGCCCGCCAGCAGATCGTAGTAGACCGACTGGTCTCCTCCTTTGAAGAACACGACGTCAACGTCTACGAGCTCGTCGAGGAGCCCGTCCACAGCGTCTTCGTCGGCGAGGGTCCAGTTGAAGGCCTCGTCGGCGCCCAGCCACTCAAAGTACTCCGGCAGCCACTCGGTCTCCTCGGACGCCGAGAGGATCACCACCCGCAGCAGGCCGTCGCCGGTGACGTCCCCAGCGCCCAAGAGGCCGCCGTAGAGCTGGGCGCTCCAGGCCTCGGACTCGCCGACCTCGGCCTCGGAGCCGCCGCCGGCCAAGGCCAGCACGCCGCGCCCGGCGACCGCGGTGTCATCGCCGGGATCGTCCGCGCCTTTGCAGCCGACCACGCCGGCAACCCACACGACGATCAGGGCAGGGGAGAGAACTCCGACTCGCCGTGAAACCCGAGGTAGTTCTTCCACACACCCTCACAGACGTCGGTGAAGCGGCAGGTGCGGCACTTGTCCATGTGGTGCTTGAGGTCAAACCGTTTGCGGTCTTGCCAGTTGAACCGCGCCCGGCCCTCGTCCACCTTGGCGATGCCGTAGGCGGCGCCGGGGCCCAAGGCCCGAATGGAGCAGTCCGTGTCGAGATCCCAGTACTCGCCGAGCACCTTCTTACACAAGCGCTGGTTGGCGAGCAGCTCCGTGGGTAACACGCAGAGCGGGAAGCCGCCGAAGGTGAAGCTCTTCTTGAAGTGCAGCTCGTTGAGCAGGATCGCCTTCATCAAGACCGGCACGACGTCGGTGTAGCGCGGCGTGAGCTCGGGCTCCTCTTCAGCGTAGCCCTCAGCGCGGATGAAGTTGGCGCGCACGTCGTCCAGGCCGATGTCTTCGTAGAAGAAGCGCAGCATCCGGGGCAGGTGTTTGTAGTTCCAGCCGTTCACGACGATGTTCACCGAGACGTTGTCGGCCAAGCGCCCGGCGTCCCGCGCCTTCACCAGCAGCCGCAGCGCGGCGACCTTCTTCTCGAAGTTGCCCGGCACGCGGGTGAGCTTGTCCTCCAAGGGCCCGGTGTGGCCGTGCATCGACACGGTGACCCGGGTGAGCCCGGCGTTGAGCAGGCGCTCTAAGTAGTGCTCCAAGCGCAGCTTCGTCGCGTTCGTCGCGATGGTGATGCGGGTGAAGCCCAGGTCGCGGGCGTGGGAGATGGCCTCAGGCAGCCAGGGGCAGGTCGTCGGCTCGCCGCCCAAAAACCCCAAGGACCGGTGCCCGGACTCGTACCAGCGCGTGATCTCGGCCTTCATCTCCGGCAGCGGCATGTAGCTGCGGTCTTCTTGTTTGGGCAGGCCGTCGAGGCAGAACACGCAGCGGTTGTTGCACGCCTTGCCGACGTTGAGCTCGATGTTCTTGCGCAGATCCCGGGAGCGGTCCTCGGCGGGCTGGGCGCAAGGCGGCGCGGACGCCGAAGCCGAGGTCAGGGCCACGGGCGGGGCGTCATGGTCGTACTGGCTCATGGGGACGCTCCAGGGAGGATCGGTCGGAGGAGATCGGTCGGCCACAGCTCGGCGTACTTGTCGAACACGCCGCGGCAGACGCCCTTCATCGAGCAGCCGCCGCAGGCCTCAACATACACGCGCCTTCGCCCACAGTCCCAAGACCACACACCATCAAACACGACGGCGCCGGGTTTTGAGGACCACTCGACGGTGACGCGCGGGTCCCAGTGCAGATCGTTGGAGAGGAGCTTGTGCTCTCCCAAAACACAGTACGGCACCCCGAAGAAGCGCAGGATCGCCCGGCCTTGGGTGGCGGCGACGGCCTTGGGCACGAGCGCCTGCAGCTCGTCGAGGGGCAAGGCGAGCTCGGCGTAGGCGTCCTCGGCGGCGCCTTCAGGGGTGGTGTTCGAGATGACGATGAGGCCCGCGCCCAGAGACTCGACGAAGGCCAAGGTCTCGGGCAGGCGCGCGGCGTTCTGCCGGGTGAGCACGGTGTTCACCGCGGCGCGAAACCCGGGCTTGAGCTCAATCGCCCGGCGCAGGGCGGTGGTGACCTGCACGAAGCTGCCCTCACGCCGGGTCAAGGCGTCGTGGGTGGCGGCGTCGGGGCCATGAATCGAGAACAGGGCCTCGTCGAGGTGCTCCATGGCCTCCCGGGCGAAGGCCTCTCGGCTCAACATCGTGCCGATGGTGCCCACGGAGGTCTGTAAGCCGAGGCGTTTGGCGAGGCGCAGCACGTCGATAAAGCGCGGGTGGATGCTGGGCTCGCCGCCGGTGATGTGCAGATGGGTGCCGCCGCGGCTTCTGTGGTCCCGCAGCACCTTCGCCACCCGGCCCCAGGTGACGGGGTAGGGCTTGTACGCCGCCATTCGTTTGTCTTCGGAGCAGAAGACGCAGCGCTCAGGGCAGGTGTAGGTGAGGTGGAGCTCTAGGCGGCGCATGATCTCGCCGTGGGGGCCGATCCACGGGGTCTCCGTCGCCGGGACGGGGTCGTTCGCGGACTCAACGCGCGGGCGGTTCACGCCACACGCTCAGCGGCGCGGCGGCGCTCGGCCCACGACCCATAGAGCGAGCGGCACAGCTCGGTGAGCAGGGCGTCCACGGCCTGGGTGCTCTCCCAGACGCCCTCATCGAGGTTCTCCCGCAGGAGCTGGTTCACGAGCTCGGCCTTCTCGGCGAGGGCCTCGGGGCTGGGCGGGTCGTCTAAGGTGCCCACCTGGGTCTGGGCGCGCAGGTCGTCGAGCTTGGAGGACAGGCCGAGGTTGGACGGGTGGATCGTGCCGTCGGAGTCCACCACGAAGCCGGTGTTGAAGAACGGCGTCGGCGCCCAGGTGTAGAGGTTCCGCAGGTAGAGGTTGCCGCCGCTGGCCCAGATCTCGCGGATCCGCTCACCGATCTCGTAAAAGCCGCGCTGCAGCGCGATGAGCTGGTCCATCCGCCAGGGGATGTAGTAGCCAGGGAGCAGGTTGAACCGGCGGAAGCCCAGGCCCAGCAGGTGCTCAAAGTTCTGCGCCGCGCGGCTCGCCGAGGCCGGGGGGATGGTCTGGGTGATGACCACCCGGGGCGTGCGCAGGATGTCTTCGCGCAGGCGCATGATGTGGTCGTAGGCGTCGGGCACGTCGTCGTGGAGCGTGCGCCGAAAGCGCCGGTTGTCCTCGGGGGCGCCGTCCAA
>JBEAVX010000381.1:0-5111 GCA_041160755.1 Pseudomonadota bacterium | reverse complement strand
CTACGTCACCAAGCCCTTCTCCCCGCGTGAGCTGGTGAGCCGGGTGAAGGCGCTCTTGCGACGCTCCCGCGCCACGAGCCTCCCGGCGTCCCTCACGCCGCCTGTCACACCTGTCGCACCTGTCGCACCTGTCGCACCAGCCCCCCTCCCTGCGACGCCCGCCGATGAGCTGCGCGTCGGCGCGCTGCGCCTGCGCCCCTCGGAGCACCGCGTGTACGCCGGCGCCCACGAGGTCGAGCTCACCGTCACCGAGTTCCGCATCCTCCAGGCGCTCATGTCTCGCCCGGGCCGGGTCTTCACCCGGGATGAGCTGACCGAGCGGGCGTATGACGGCCCCCACCACATCTCCGACCGCACCTTAGACTCCCACATCCGCCGGGTGCGACAGAAGCTCCGCGAGCGTGACCTAGACCCCATCGAGACCGTACACGGCCTCGGCTTTCGCCTGAGCGCCTCGTCCGGATGACCGACCGCCTGCGCCTCATCCTGCCCCTGCGCCTGTGGCTCGTGCTGTCGCATGGCCTCGTCTTGTGCCTGCCGCTCTTGGCGGTCCTCGGCACCGGCGCCTTGGCGAACGATCTCCAGATGCAGACCAAAGGAGAGCTCGTCAACCAGGCCGCGTGGGTGGAGGTGCTCGCCGTGGAGACCCTCCGCGACGCCCGGCGCAGCCGCCGCAAGGCGAGCCTCGACGACGTCGGCGCCGAGCTCACGCCGCTGCTCACCCAGGCGCGTGAGGCCACCTTGGCCGGGGTGCGGCTGCTCAACGAAGACGGCGTGGTGATCGCCACGAGCGGCGACGGCCTCGGCGAAGACCTCTCGGCCTTGGACGAGGTGCAGGTCGCCTTGGCCGGAGAGATCGCCTCCACCGCCCGGCCCCGGCCTCCGCCGAGCACCCGGCAGCCCTTGGACAGCGTGAGCCGCCGGGCCCCGGTGCGCCTCTACGTCGCGACGCCGGTGCGCCTCGACGGCGAGATCATCGGCGCGGTGCTGCTCATGCGCACCCCCCGCGAGGAGCTCCAGGCGCTCTACCACATGGCGCCCACCTTAGGCCTCGGCCTGCTCGCCGCCTTGGGCGTCACCCTGCTGCTCGTGCTGGTCTCCGCCCAGGTGCTCAGCCGCTCGCTGCGACGCCTGAGCCTCGCCAGCCAGACCATCGCCCAAGGCGGCCGCGACGCCGTCTCCGAGCTGGTGAAGGTGCAGCGCAGCCACGTCGCCGAGGTCGGCCAGCTCGCCGTGAGCGTCACCGAGATGACCCAGGCCCTGCAGTCCCGGCTCAGCTACATCCGTGAGTTCGCCGGGAACGTGTCGCATGAGTTCAAGACGCCCCTGGCCACGCTCAAAGGCAGCGTCGAGCTGCTCCGCGACGACGACGGGATGCCCGCCGAGCAGCGGGAGCGGTTCTTGTCCAACGCCCACGACGAGCTGAACCGCTTGGAGCGCCTCGTGAGCGGGCTCCTCGCCTTGGCCCGGGCTGAAGAGGCCGGTCAGCGTGAGCCCGTCGATCTAGACGCCTTGTTGGGCCGGGTCGCCGCGCGCTGGCCCCAGGTGCGCCTGGGCGGCGCGGCGGGAACCTTGCCCGGCGCCGCGTCCCAGCTTGAGTCCGCCGTCGAGAACCTCGTGCAGAACGCCGTCACCCACGGCGGCCCCGACGTGACGGTCCAGCTCAACGCCTGGCGTGAGCCCGGCGCCGTGGTGATCGAGGTGCTGGACGACGGGCGCGGCATCTCCCCGGCGAACCTGCCCTTGATCTTTGATCGTTTCTTCACCACCGACCGCGCCCGGGGCGGCACCGGCCTCGGCCTCGCCTTGGTGAAGGCCGTCGTCACCGCCCACCACGGCGTCGTCACCGTCGAGAGCGTGCCGGGCCGCACCTGCTTCACCCTGCGGCTCTCCACCACGCCCCGGGCGGCGCTCACATCCCGCTGAGCCCCCGCGACCAGGGCAGCGCCACCGACTCCCCGACGGCGGGAAGCGCTAGCGGCGTCAGCGCGCCGTCTCTCCACACCACGACCCGCAGCGGGCTCTCCTCAAAGGGCTCGTCCAAGCGCAGATCAACCCGCCGAGGGCCCGCCGGGCCAGGGTCCGAGAGCGTGATCGTGAGCGGCCCGTGGGTGAAGGTCTCCCCGGCCTGGGGCCCCGAGCCGGTGTGGCCGAGCAGCTCGGCGAACATGCCGTCGTAGATCCCCTCTCCGACGACGTCCAGGCGCAATGTCTCGGCGTCGGGACGGCTCAAGCGGTGGTCCGCCCGGGCCGGTGAGCCGACGAGCCAGCGCCGAGGCGCGCCGCGCCGGTGAAGCTGCGCCCACCACGGCAGGTACATGCCCACGGCCAGATCGGAGCTGGTCACGACGAGCACGTCTTGATCGTGGAGATCCTCGCCCTCAAACGAGCGTGTCCAGAGCGTGTCGATGGCGGCGTCGAGCTGGCTGAACACGAGCGGCATCCCCCACCACACCACCGGCGGCAGCAGGACGTGCACGGCGAGGATCGCGGCCAAGACGAGGCCCCAGGCCCGGCGCCCAACGCCCCAGGCCGAGGCCGCGCCGACGCCGAGGGCGCCCAAGGCCGCCGAGGCGCCGAGGCCGATGGCCAGGTTGAGGCGGCCCATCGGCAAGGTGGCGAGCACCGGGGCGGCGGCGAGGAGCCCTCCGGGCAAGAGCCAACGAAGGCCACGGCGGTCGGCGTCATCGAGCCGCGCCCACACCCCCCGCAGCCCCAGGGCGACGCCGAGGGTCAACACGCTCCCCAGCGCCGCCGCCGGGCCGACGAGTCGGGGCTCCGCCGTGGTGATCTCCCCGGAGATCGGCCCCAGCGCCGTGCCCAGCAGGATCGGCAGCCGCTCGGCGGCGGCGGCGAAGAACATCCCGGGGGCGCGGACGGGGTCGATGTAGACGAGGCTGCCCGAGGCCCCGTACCCGTTGGCCTGGTAAAACGCCGCCCAGAGGAGCCCCAACACCAGGGCGGGCGCCAGGGCCCGCGCCCGCTCCCCGAGGCGCCCCGGCGCGCCAAAGAGCTCATAGCTCCCCAAGAAGATCAGCGCCCCGAGGCCAAACTCCCCGGCGGCGAGGGACGCGGCGAACAGCAGCAGCGACAGCGGCGCCCCCACACGCCACCCCTCCTCTCGCCAGCGCAGGTGCGCGAGCAGCCCGAACAGGCCCAAGCTCAGCGCAACAAGCGCGTTGCGGTTGGAGAGCCAGCCCGCCACCATCCAGCGGCTCTCGTCCAGCAGATAGAGCACCGCGGCCACAGGCCCCACCGAGCCCAGGCTTCTTCGCAACAAGAGCGTTGCCGCGACAACCAGGGCGCTGTTCCAGGCCAAAGAGTGCAGGTGGTAACCCAAGGGCGCGCGGCCAAAAACGGACACGTCCATGAACCACAACAGGCTTGAGAGCGGCCTCCAGAAGCTGAGGCGCAGGTCGAGGGCCCCCCACCAAGGGCGCTCGCCGAGGGTGCGAAGCTGGAGCTGCTCGTCAACATCCCCGTTGTAGAAGGTGAAGACGTTCGGCAGGCCGAACAGCGGCTCCGTCGCGGCGTGCACGGGGATCTCCGCCGCCTCGGCCTCGGTGAGCAGACCGAGCCGATCCTCGACGGCCATGACCATCATCAGATCGTCGGTGATGAAGCCGAGCGCCAGGGTCGGCGCGGCCAAGAGCGCGGCCCAGATCGCCAGGTTGGCCGGGCGGGCCTTCGCGGAGAGCAGCGCCATCCAGCCAACGGGCGACGTCATGGCGCGTCCGGGTCCACGTACGGCGCGAGCGGCCGGTCGGCGCGGGCCTTCACCGCGACCATGGTGAGGTCAAACGCGAACAAGAAGCCGCCTTGCGCCAAGAGCGCGTCGCCGTAGCCCTGGAGCTGCGGGCTCTCCGTCCGCGCGCCGCGCTCCCGGAGCCACAGCCCCGCCGCCATGTAGCCGACGTCTAGCCCCGCGTTGAGCAAGAACACCCCGCGGCTGCGCTCCCCCTCTAAGGCCAGGCTCGGCCAGCTCGGCGAGGTCTCGGCGCGGCGCTGGGCAGACCGCAGGCCCCCCACGGCGAGCCCGGCGTTCACGACGTTCCACGCCGCGCTGCCTTGGGCGAAGGCCCGGGCCCGAGGATCCTCCAGGGCGAAGGCCCCGGCGGTCCCGGCCACGAGGTTGACCGCCGACCAGCTCCCCAAGGTGGCCATCGCCCAACGATCCGCCTGGAGCTGCGCCGCGGCCACCTCCTGCACCACCGCCGGGGGCGGCGGCGGCAAGAAGCGGGGGTCCAAGGTGGGCTCACCCCACGCCGTCGTGGGGAGGAGCGCGCCGATCAGCGCGCAGCCACGCGAGGTTGAGCGCATGTCGTGAGGCCCTCGGGGTGCCTCAGAAGTTTAACAGCCACCAGCCCGCGTTCGCCGCGAGCACCTGCAGCTCGGCGAGCCCGGCGGCGTCGCTCGTCACACACACCCCGGAGCGTGTGTGAGAGTTGTTGATGCTCGGCAAGGTGAACACCATTCGCTGCCCGGCCGACGACTCCGCTGCCCACACCGCCGGGTAACCCGAGCTGGAGCGCATCAGCTCCACCTCACCGGCCCCGGCGAGGGTCGTGTAGTCGAGGTCCGCCGTGTAGACGTAGGACCCGACGGTGCCGAAGGGCCCGGCGATCACCGGGTGGCTCGCCCCGGCGCTGGTCACCGTCACCGTGCCCGCCGCGCCGTTGTCCACGAAGGCGCCGACATAGCTCAGGCTGTACATCGTCGAGTTGCCTGTCGCCGCCGCCGTGTTCAGCACGTTGTAGCTGCCGTCATCCCCCAAGAGCCACAGCGGCTTGCCCGCCGAGGACGCGCTGCTGAGCAGGGTCTCCGTCGAGGCCCGGGCGGCGTCGGACCAGCCGCCGTTGTGGTACGCCACCCCGGCGTAGGCCGAGACGTCGGCGTAGGTGAGCCCACCCGAGGCCGTCTCGTTCAGCCGCACCGCGCCCAGGCCCGCGCTGTTGAGCGCGCCCTCGATGGCCTCAAACTCGTACTGCACGGTGTCTACGCCGTCGCAGCTCACGCCGCCGGAGCGGACGTTGAAGCCGTAGCTCATGATCACCGCGAACTCTTTGCAGTCGGCGAGGCCCGAGGCGTCGGCGTCGGTGAGCCCGTCATCG
>JBEAVX010000726.1:0-8436 GCA_041160755.1 Pseudomonadota bacterium | reverse complement strand
GCGGCCTCACGCCAGGAGGCGCGCTTGAACTGGTAGACCCAGGTGCCCATGGGCTTCGAGAACTGGAGCTCCTCGAACAGGCCGCCCGCGGCGTCGAGGAGGTCGTCCATGGACTCGCGGTCGTAGCCGCCGATGTCGGCGACGAGGTTTGAGGGGAAGGCCCGGCCCAAGAGCGCGCCGCGGAAGGCGACGTCGTCCACATCGGCGGCCTTCGCCGGGCGGCGGCCGTCTTTGCCTTCAGCGTCGTCGTCCAGCTCATCCTCGTCTACGGCCTTGGGGGCGAGGTCGTAGAGGGTGACGGAGGAGAGGTCGTCGCCGAGCTTGCCGGACTCGTTGAGGATGTCGACGAGCTCGGCCACGAAGCCCGGGCGGCCGCTGACGATGCGGGCGATGTTCGCCGCGTCGCCCTGCAGGCCCTTCGACGCGAGGTAAGCCGAGACCTCCTCAGCACCCCAAGGCGCGGGCACGACGCTGTGGTAAGCGCCAGCGCGGCGCTCCAGCATGTCGATGAGCGGCGAGGGCATCCAGCCGCGAGAGGTGTCGTCCACCACTTCAGCGGAGAGGATCTGGAGCAGGTGCAGCTTGGGCGCCGCGTCGAGCAGGGCCTCAAACGCCGCGTGAACGCCGACGGACTGCGCGGACTGCACCGTCTGGATGTCCATCACGACGGGCATCTTGTAGGCGATGCCTTTGACGATCTCGACCAAGCCCAGCACGGGGTTGTCCCGGGGCAAGGTGACCTGGAAGTTCTGCTCGCCCTCTTTGGGGCCGCCCTTGCGCAGGGCCTCGATGAAGGCCTTGTACCACTCCTGCACCCGCTTGGGGTGCTTGGGGAGCTGGGCGTTGAGGATCAGCTCGACGCGGCCGCGCAGGGCGGGATCGCGGTAGAGCGGGGTGTAGAGCGTGGCGTAGAGGCGGAGCAGGGTGCGGAGGCCGTCCTCTTCTTCGATGAGGTTGGCGCGCCAGATGAGCGCGTCGGTCTCACCGACGTTGCGGAGCAGCTCGCCGACAAGCGCGCGTTTGCCGCCGCCAACGGGGCCCTGGATCACCACCGTGCGGCCCTCACCGGCGACAGCGGCGTCAAAGTGGGCGCGAAGGGTGGCGACGTCGGCGGGCCGCGCGACGAAGAGGTTCTCGTTGCTGGTGGTCTCGGCCACGAAGGCTCCTGTCCCCGCTCCGGGGGCAATTCGGGAAGGTCGTGAGTCTAAGCACGGGGCTTGAGGCCGTCGCGCTTTTCGGGGCCTTTGCATAACGCAGGCGTGAGGCGGGCGCGACATAGGCGAGGGCCCGGTGTTATTCTCGTGGCGCCCGGAGGACTCTCCCTGATGTTCCAGCGCCTCGCTCACGCCATCCTGCTCGCCGCCCCGGCCCTCACGCTCGTGGGCTGCGAGGACGAGCCCGACCTCATCACCTACGACTGGGACGTCGTGTTCGCTGGCTACGAGGACCTCTGCAACGACCCGCCGAAGGCCTCTCAAGAGCGCTTCACCTACGCGCTGCTCTTTGACGGCAGCACCAGCGCGCTGACGATCAACGGCGAGGGCTTCGCCAACGGCACCCGCGCCGGCTGCACCATGGACTACCAGTCCGCCGTCATCGGCGAGGACCGCGACGGCGGCGCCGTGCAGTGGCAGCTCACGGGCACGGCGTACTACCGCACCGGCGGCGAGAGCTGCAACATGGATGAGCGCGTCGAGGAGGTCTTCGGCGACGCGGGCGTCGATTGGGCCACCTACGGCTTTGATCCCGAGATGCCGCTCACCGACGTGGACTGGGTCGGCATCGAGACGTTCACGATCGTCGGCTCCGAGGTGGAGTCGATCCCCTTGGGCTGCACCTACTCCGCTGTGGTGTCCGGGGTCTACCTCGGGGAGTTCTAAACTTATGGCCGCCACTTCGCCGCAGGACGCGGCGCCGCCCGCCTGGGCCAAGGAGCGCATCGACGCGCTCCGCGCCCGGATCGCCCAAGGGGTGCGCGGCAAAGATGAGGTCGTCGAGCTCGCCCTGGTCGCGGTGATCGCGGGCGGGCACATCCTGCTTGAGGACGTGCCCGGCGTGGGCAAGACCACCCTCGCCTGGAGCCTCGCTTCAGCCTTGGGCGGCCAGTTCCGCCGGGTGCAGTTCACCGCTGACCTGCTGCCTTCAGACGTGCTCGGCACCAGCATCCTGCGCGACGGGGGCCTGGAGTTCCGCCCGGGGCCGATCTTCGGCAACGTCGTGCTCGCCGACGAGATCAACCGCAGCCCGCCCAAGACCCAGTCTTGTCTGTTGGAGGCGATGAACGAGGGCGCGGTGAGCGCGGACGGCCTCACCCGGCCTCTGCCCCGGCCCTTCCTCGTCGTCGCCACCCAGAACCCCTTTGACGATCAGGGCACCTTCCCCCTGCCCGAGAGCCAGCTCGACCGTTTCTTGCTGCGCCTGTCCATGGGCTACCCCGACCGCGAGAGCGAGCGCGCCGTGCTCCGCGCCGGGGCCTTGGACCGCCCGGCCCTCGCGCCGGTCTGTGATCCGGCGGCGGTCTTGGAGCTGTGCGCCTTGGCCGAGGAGACGCTGGTTCACCCCGAGGTCGAGGACTACCTCCTGGACCTCATCGCCCGCACCCGGGCCGATGGCCGGCTGCTGCGCGGCGTGTCTACCCGAGGTGCGGGGGCGCTCTACCGCGCCGTGCGGGCCTTCGCCTTGTGCCGAGGCCGCCGCTACGTCATCCCTGAGGACGTGCGCGCCTTGGCCCTGCCCGTGCTCGCCCACCGCGTGCTGCCTCGGGCTGAAGGCCCCCACGCGGCGGCCCGCGCGCTCACCGAGCTGCTGCGTGAGCTTCCGGCCCCTGGGCGATGACCTGGCGTGAGCGCTGGGCGCTGCAGTCCCGGCAGCGGGTGCGGGTGCGCCCGACGCGGGAGGGCTGGTGGTTCTTGTTGCTCGTCGTCGGCGTCACCTTGGGGGCGTTCAACACCGGCAACAACCTGCTCTATCTCTGCCTCTCGGCCTTGCTCTCGTTGTTGGTGATCCAGAACGTGCTCGCCGAGTGGAACCTGCGCGCCGCCCGGCTGCGCCGCCGCCTGCCCCTGGAGCTGTTCACCTTTGAGCAGGGCGAGGGCGCCTATGTGCTGTGGAGCCTCCGGCCCGGCCCGGCGCTCGTCGGGCTTCAGGTGGAGGAGCTCGACGAGGGCGGCGCCCGGGCCGAGGTGAGCGTGGTGCCGCCGACCGGGGAGGTCGAGGTGCCCGCGGCCTTCACCTTCGGCGCCCGGGGCTGGCAGCGCCTGGGCCGGGTGCGCATCAGCTCCACCTGGCCCTTCGGCCTGTTTCTGCGCTATCGGGAGCTGGAGCTTGGTGAGGCGGCGCTCGTCTTCCCGGCCCGGCGCCCCGGCGGCGCCCGGGCGGGCGGGGCCGAGCGTGGCGCCGAGGAGGAGACGCCTCGTCGTCGCGGCGGGGCAGGGGAGCTGCTCGGCGCGCGGCCTTACGTCGAGGGCGACCCGCTCCGCAGCGTCCATTGGCCGACCTCAGCCCGGGTCGGGCGCCCGATGGTCGTCGAGCGGGCCGGGGAAGAGGCCAAGTCGTGGATGGTGCGCGTCGATACGCAGTCGCCCCAGGTCGAGGACGAGCTCGCCCGGGCCTGCGGCCAGATCGTCACCGCCCTGAGCCGCGGCGAGCGCATCGGCCTAGAGCTCGGTGACGACCGCCTGAGCCCCCAGCACGGCGGGGCCCACCGCCGCCGCCTGCTCACGGCCTTGGCGCTGTTTGAGCGCGGCCCATGAGCCCCGTCGGCGTCACCCACGACGGCGTCCGGCTCACCCGCGCCCTGGTCGTCGTCGGGCTCCTCGCCTTGGGCAGCGTGAACCAACAAGGCGCGGCGCTCTCCGCCGTCGGCCTCGTCGGCGTGGCGCTCTCTTGGCTCGCGACGCACCCCCACCGGCCCCGGGTCTGGGCGGTGACGACGGCCCTGGTGGCGATGATCACGGCCTTGGCGCCGAGCCTCATGCTCGTGCCCTGGGCTTCCGCCGGGGTCGCGCTCCTCGTCTACCTCCAGCTTCACCGCGCCCGCACAGGCTCCGGCCCCGCCGATGACCGCGTCGCCTTGGTGCTCGCGCTCTTGATGTTGCTCTACGCCGGAGCCAGCCGCCGCACCCCCGCCGTGGGCCTCGCCCTGTTGAGCTTCGTGCTCCTCGCGCCGGGCGCCTTGGCCGCCTTGGAGCTGCGCGCCACGGAGCTTCGCGCCGGAGACGCCCGCGCCGCCTTGGGCCGCCGAGGGCTCTTGGGCCTCGCCGCCGCCTCTACGCTGCTCACCGCCGCGTTCTTCTTGTTGTTGCCGCGCATCGACGCCGAGCTCCTCGCCTCGTCCCAAGGCGACGCCGAGATGTCGGGCTTTGAGGGCGCGGACGTGAACCTGGGCGATCTCGCCGGGCTTCAGGGCAGCGAGGAGCTGATCCTCCGCGTGCGGGTGAGCGATGACAACAACGAGCCCCTCTACGGCCCGTTTTACCTGCGTGGCCTCGCCTTGGACTGGTTCGACGGCGTGCGCTGGGCGGCGTCTCGCACGGCCACCCAGCGGGAGCTGATCGAGCCTTATGACTTCGGCCTGCGCAAGCTGCCCCCGGGCCTGCTCCGCCAAGAGGTTCACCTGGAGCCCACGGTGAGCGCGCCGCTGTTCGCCACCCCGACGGTCACCCGCCTGTTCTCTGACGACCGCGTGCGGGTGGACGAGCTCAACGGCCGCCGCTTTGACGACAGCCCCCGCCGCCGCCGGTACACGGCCTGGGTAGACCCCCGCCTCGGCGACGGCGCGATCCAGTCCCCCACGGCGAGCGAGGGCCGCTTCGCGCTGCAGCTCCCCGCCGACCTCGACCCCCGCGTCGCCGCCTTGGCCGCCCAGATCATCGGCGACGCCGTCACCCCTGAAGACAAGGCCCGGCGCCTCACCCGGCACCTGCGCGACACCTACGCCTACCAAGACATCCCCGCTGAAGGGGAGGCCGGGCAAGGGCTCATCTCGTTCCTGTTCGACACCCGCCGGGGCCACTGCGAGTACTTCGCCACGGCGCTCGCCGTGATGCTGCGGGCCGTGGACGTGCGCGCGGTGGTGGTCATCGGCTTCTATGGCGGGGAGTGGAACGACGTCGGCGGCCACATCAACGTGCGCCGCAGCGACGCCCACGCCTGGGTCGAGGCCGAGCTGAGCCCCGGGCGCTGGTCCTTGCTCGACGCCACCCCCGCAGGCGGCATGAGCCCCGGCGATCAGAGCCTGCTGAGCGCGATCTCGGACACCGCGACGGCCTGGTGGAGCCGCTGGGTGCTCGACTACGACCTCACGAGCCAGATCGAGGGCGGCCGGGCCTTGGCGAACCTCTTCGCGCCCTCTGGGGACGCCGCTCCAGGCGCCCCCGCCCCGGGCCTCGCCGCCGCGACGCCGATCCTCGTCGGCGTCGGCGCCTTGGTCCTCGCCATCGGCGCCCGGGGCGCGTTTTATGGCGCCGCCCGAGGCCCCCGCCGGGTGATCCGCCCCGAGGAGCGCGCCTGGCGAGAGGGCCTCGCCATCGCCGAGCGCCGTGGCCATCACCCGCCGCCGGAGCTGCCCCCGGTCGAGGCCGCGGAGTGGATCATCGCCCGCGTCGGCGCCCCGGCCCGCCCGTTGTTGACCTTGGCCTGGCTGCACCACGCGGCCAGGTTTAGCGCCACGCCGGCCCCCGACGGCGCCCAGCAGGCCAAGGCCGCGCTCCGCGCGCTGCGGCTTCTGCCAAGGGCTGTCCCGCCGAGCAGTTGACGCGGCGCGAATTGGCGGTAACCCTGGCAGTCCCCCGCGCGGGTGGCGTGTGGGCTCCGAACGAAGAGGTAGAGGATGACCGTCGAAGAGCTGGCCGCCATGACCTTAGGCGACGCCCTGCGCGCCCAGGCACGACTGAGGCCCGACGCCCCGGCGCTCTGGGGCGACGCCCGGAGCCTCACCTGGGGCCAGCTCGACGCCGAGGTCGATCAGCTCGCGGGCCTGCTCACGCAGATGGGCGTGCGCAAAGGCGACGCCGTCGGCTTCTTGATCACGAAGCGCCCCGAGGTGGTCACGGGCTTTCTGGCCTGCGCCCGCCTCGGCGCGATCATGGCGCCGATCAACTTCAAGATGCACCCCGACCGCCTCCGCTTTCAGGTCGAGAGCGCCAACCTGCGCACGCTCTTCATCGAGCGCGACTTCGACGAGCTGCTCCGGCCGATGTTGTCCTGGTTCACCGACCCGGGCCGGGTGCTCTACGTCGGCGAGAAGGGCAAGTACGGCGACGTCACCTACGCCGACATCGCGCAGCACCAGGCCCCGCCGCCTGTGGACGTCACCCTCGACGACCCCTGCTACTACAACTACACCTCGGGCACGACGGGCTACCCCAAAGGCGCCATCGCCACCCACCGGAACGTGCAGCAGAACGGCCTCACCGCCTTCGACCGCCCGGGCGTCGACGGCCTGGGCTTCGACGAATCCCACGTCTTCTTGGGCATGTTCAGCGTCTTCGCCCACCCGCACGAGCTCTTCCACCGCTCGATCCTCTGCGGCGGCGCCTTCGTCATCGTCGACACGCTCAACCCCCGGGTCATCGCCGAGACCATCCAGCGCTTCTCGGTGAGCTGGATGATGGCGGTGCCGAGCTTCTACGAGATGCTGCTCGACCACGTCGAGGAGGACCGCTTCAACCTCTCGTCCCTGCGCGTCTTGGAGAGCGGCGGCGCCTGGGTGAGCCCCGACACCCTCGCCCGCCTGGAGCAGAAGTTCGGCGCGGCGTTTATGCCGGTCTGGGGCTCGACGGAGACGACGGGCGTCGCCGTGGCCATGCGCCCCGACCGCCCCCGGCGCCCGGGCTCCACGGGCAAGCCCGTCGCGGGCTACGACCTCCGCATCGTCGATGGCCAGGGCCGCGACGTGCCCACGGGTGAGGTCGGCGAGATGATCATCCGGGGCCCCGCCGTCGTCTCGGGCTACATCAACTCCGCCGACGACGGCGAGATCCTCTTTCACGACGGCTGGTACCACACCCAAGACCTCGTGCGCTGCGATGAGGACGGCTTCATCCACTTCGTCGGCCGCCGCTCGGAGATGCTCAAGATCGGCGGCATCCGGGTGTACCCCTTGGAGATCGAGCGTGTCCTGAAGGAGCACCCCGAGGTGCGCGACTGTGTCGTGGTGCGCGCTGAAGAGCGCATCCGTGGGGAGATCCCCCGGGCCATCATCCAGCGCGCCCCGGGCTCGACCCTCGACGTGCGCCGCCTGCAGCGCTACTGCCGCGACCGCCTGGAGGGCTACAAGATCCCGCGCATCGTCGAGTTCTGGGCGCAGATCCCCAAGCTCCCGAACGGCAAGATCGACAAGGCCGCCGTGCTCGCCGTCCCCGCGAACCCTGACCGAGACGACCGTTGAAGCCCACCCGCAACCCGGTCCTGCTCGCCAAAGACCTGGGCGGGCTCTTCGTGTATTACCCGGCCCAGGCCGCCATCGCCCGCGCGCCGCGTGGCCTCTTGGGCCGCCTGGCCTTGCTCGGCGGCGACGCCGTGCGCACCATCGCGCACAGAGACGTGCAGCTCGCCCGCCGTGAGCTGCGCCTGCTCTTTGGCGACGACCCGCTCCCGCAGTCCGAAGACGACATCCTGCGCGAGGCCTGGCGTCAGACGATGTTCAACGAGCTGGAGGTGCTGCGTTACCCGCACCTCAACCCGAGCACGGTGGACGAGGTCTGCGTCATCGAGGGCCGCGAGCACTTAGACGCCGCCTTGGCCCGGGGCAAAGGCGCGATCATCCTCATCGGCCATTACGGCGCGAACCAGATGATCATGCCCGCCCTGGGCCACACGGGCTACCCGATGAGCCAGCTCAGCGCCCCGCCGCCGGTCTGGGCCGACATCCTGCGCGAGACGCGCACCACCCCGCTGTGGGAGAAGGTGCTCGACCGCCGCTGGGCGCTGGAGCAGCGCCTGCCCGTCCAGCACATCAACGTGTTCCGCTTCTTGCGTCCCGCGTTTGAGTGTCTTCAGAAGAACGAGGTCTTGGGCCTCGCGTTTGACGGCGGCGGCGGCCATCGCTTCGCGAAGGTGAAGCTCCTCAACCGCACGGCGAACGTCTCTGTGCAGCCCGCCCAGCTCGCGCGCAAGACCGGCGCGGCGATTCTGCCCACCGTCGTCGTGCGGGAGCCTGGGGAGCGCCGGCACCGGGTCATCATCGGCGAGGCCCTGGAGACCGTGCGGCTGCGCGACCGCGAGGAGGAGACGCAGCGCACGATGCAGTCCTTCGTGGACGTCTTCGCGCGGTGGGTGCGCTCGCATCCGGCCCACTACGTCAACTTCTTGCTGCTGCGGTACAAGGTGCGGGGGACGGACGTGGTGCCGTTCTTCGACGACTACCCGCCAGTCGAGGGCCAAATGGACACAGACGCAGCGCAGCGGCATCTGCGGGCGGCGGCGGTGAAGAGC
>JBEAVX010000366.1:0-5240 GCA_041160755.1 Pseudomonadota bacterium | reverse complement strand
GCGTGGGGGTGGCCGTAGCGACCCCGGGAGAAGCTGTCGAACCCGGCGGTGATGGTCGGCGCCTGGCCGTCCCAGCGCAGGCGGCCATACACGTCGGGCCAGCCGCCGCTCGTCGCGCCGGTCACGCGCTGGTGGCAAGGCAGGCGGTGCTCCCAGGGGATGTCGTTCCAGCCGCCGCCTTCAGGCACGAAGGAGAAGCGGTGGATGTTCTCTTGGGTCACCCGCGCCCGCTGGTGGTTGGGCCAGGGGCTCGGGTCCTCGGGGCGCTCCGGGGGCTCGTCGAGGCCCGAGAGCACCTCGCCGACGGTGCGCCACGGCGCTTGGGGCGGGGTGAGCTGGAACACGCCGGGCTCGTCGCGGTGAATCGCCACGAGCAGGTAACGCCGCCGGGTCTGGGCGAGGCCGAAGTCGGCGGAGTTCACCACCTGGGGCGTGAGCACATAGTCGCCGAGCGCCTCGGACAGCGCCGTGACGAAGGCCCGGCCCCGGGCCTCCCCGAAGGACGCGACGTTCTCGACGAGCACGGCCCGGGGGTTGAGGCCCCGGGCGAGGCGGCCCAGCTCGGCGACGAGCTCGTTTCGGGGGTCGCCCAGGTGCGCGCCGCGCTTCTGCCGAGAGAAGCCTTGGCAGGGCGGCCCCCCCGCGAGGAGGTCAAGCCGCGCGCCGCCGAGCGCCGCGCGCTCCAAGAGCGCCTCCGGGCGGATCTCCCTTGCGTCGGCGACGAAGGCCCCGTCGCCCAGGTTGTGCTGATAGGTGCGCACGGCCTCGGCGTCGAGGTCGAAGGCGGCGCGGAGCTGGAAGCCTGACTGGCGAAGGCCCAAAGCCAAGCCGCCCGCGCCGCAGAATGGCTCGATGCAGGTGAGAGGCGCTTGTGTCACGCTGCGCCTATAACGCGCTTCTTTCCGGACAGGGAATGTCCGGACGAGATGGGCGCCGACTCAACCCGCCGAGGACTCACCCTTCAGGAGGCGATTCCTTGGGCCAAAGCGCTCTCTTCGACGTCCGCGCGGCCCGCGTCACGCAAGAGGCGCTTGCAGAGCTGCATCGCGTTCTCGATGGAGTGGTCCATGTTGTTGTACCAGAACATGCCCGTGCGACCGGCGAGGTGCAGGTTCTCGAACTGCCCCAGGGCCCGCCGCGCCTTCTCCAGCTCACGCGGGTAGTGCTTGTGGTAGATCGGGTAGCTCTCGGGGATACGCTCGACGTGCACGTTGTGCACCTGGCGGCGGCTCTTGATCAGCCCCACCTTCACGAGATCGTCCACCACCCAGTCGGTCAGGCGCTCCGCGTTCTGCCAGCGGGTGTCGCCCTCCATGCAGGTCAGCTCGACGCACAACCCGGCGGCCTTGGCGTTCGGCACCGTGCCTGGCGAGAAGAACTTGGGGATCGAGATGCGGTTGAAGATCAGGTCGTCTTCGCCATAGTAGCACCACTGGTACTTGCGCGGCACGTCGCTCTCGACGCAGACGTTGTACAGCAAGAGGCCCAGGTAGGGGAGATCGGGGATCTCCAGGTTGAGCTGCTTCATGGCCAAGGTGATCGGCGCCGTCCAGATGACCAGCGACGGGGTGATGCGCTCCTCCCCGGCCCAGACGTGCTCGATCTTGCCGTTTTTTCCCTCCAGGCGCGCCTTCGTGCCCGTGAGGATGCGCCCGCCCTTCGCGCGGATGATCGCCGAGACCTTCTGCCACGCCTGCTGCATCCCCTCGGTGGGGTACATGAAGGGGATCTCGACCTTGTTGAACTGGGTGAGCGTCGACTTGGCGAGCTGGGCCAGGTTCTGCATCTGGAGCTTGTCGTCGATGATCGCCCGGTTGATGCCGACCTTCGCCCAGTCGGGGTGCGTCTCCCGGGGGTGGATGCCCAAGAACTTCTCGGAGTAGCCCCGGAAGAAGTGCTCGTAGAGCGTCGGGCCGTACTGCTTGAGCACGTACTGCTCAAAGGTGTCCAGGTCGTACTCTTTGAACCCGTTGATCGCGAGGTCTACGCCGGAGCGGAGCGCGAGGGGCAGCGGGAGCTGGAGCAGGTTCTTCGGGTGCAGAGGCCAGCGGTAGTAGCTGCCCTGAAAGTACACCTCGGAGAGCCGAGGAAAGAGCGTCGCGTCGCCTTTGAGCACCCGGTCGAGGTAGGCCTTGACGTTCGGGTTCTCGGTGTGGAAGCGGTGCGGCCCCACGTCGAACGAGAAGCCGTCGTAACGAAACGAGCGCGCCAAGCCCCCAAGGGACTCGTTTCGTTCGATGACCACCACCTTCGCCCCCGCCTCTTGGAGAAGCTGGGCGGAGACCAGACCGGCGACGCCGCCGCCGACAATGACCACGGGTCCATCCATCACCGTCGCCACCTTGAATCCTCCGAGAAGCTGGTCGAGCCATCTTGGGCCGACGCTGGGTTGGGGGTCATCTGCTGCTCGCCATTCTACGCTACCGATCCGGGGAAGTGGGTGCTATCCTGCTGAAGACCCCTCTACAAACCCCCTGCGAGGTCGGAGCTTCAAGATGAATCCCAGGCTGGAGCAGCTCGTTCGCGCCGCAGGCCAAGACGGCCCACGCATCGGCATCATCTCCATGTATGACGTGGAGAACAACGCCGTGCGCATCCTCGCGGCGACATTACGTCAGGCCGGGGTTCACGTCACCGAGATCTACTTCAAGGACTGGATCTCGAACCACATCTTCCCCGCCACGGACGAGGAGCTTGAGGGCCTGATCGCCGCGATCCGCGAGGCGCGCCTCAACCTCGTCTGCGTGTCGATCCGGGCCTCAGCCTACTTCAACGCGGCGCGAATCCTCACCCGGCACATCCACGAGGAGCTCGACCTCGCCGTGCTGTGGGGCGGGATGCACCCCACGCTGATGCCCGATCAGTCCATGGAGTCCGCCGAGCTCGTGCTCAAGGGCGAAGGTGAGCTGGCGCTGCTGGACCTCGCCGAGCGCCTCGCCACGGGCCGCGACATCTCCGACACGCCGAACCTCTGGCTGCGCCAGGCCGACGGCAGCATCCGCCAGAACGCCCTGCGCCCCCTGGTGAGCGATCTCGACTCTTTGGCCTTCCGCGACTACTCGACGCACGAGCACAAGGTCCACCTCTACGGCGACACCCGCGTCGGCGGCGACCCGATGCACGGCGACCCGGTCTTTCAGATGATGGGGAGCCGCGGCTGCATCTACAAGTGCAGCTACTGCTACAACTCCACCTACAAGAAGGACGTCTACCCCGGCCAGAAGTGGTTCCGGGTGCGCTCTCCCGCCAGCATGGTCGAGGAGATCAAGGCCGCCCGGTCCCACTGGGACTTCAAGCGCATCCGCTTCGACGACGAGGTCTTCAACTTCCAGAAGGACTGGCTCGTCGAGTTCTGCGACCTCTACCCCAAGGCCATCGGCCTGCCCTTCGAGATCTTCATCGAGCCCAAGCTCGTGAACGAAGAGCGCATGTCGATGCTGCGCGACGCCGGGCTGGTCTCGGTCTACATGGGCATTCAGTCCAGCGAGCGCGTCACCGGCCACCTCTACGACCGCCGGGTGAAGAACAGCAACATCAACGACATCGCCGAGCTCTACCACCGCTTGGGCGTCAAGCCGCACTTCCAGCTCATCTTCGACGACCCGGTCTCCACTGAAGAAGACAAACGCGCCCTGTTCGAGATGGTCTCGAAGTTCCCCCGGCCCTTCGACCTCTACCTGTTCTCGATGACGGTCTTCCCCGGCAGCGAGCTCAACCACAAGCTGCTCCAGTCGGGCCTCATCTCCGAGTACGACATCGAGGGCCTCAACACGAAGGTCTTCTACCAGCACCGGGTGAACCTCAAGTACCCCCGGCCGGTCGAGGACACCTTCTGGATCAGCCTCATCCAGATGTTGTCGAAGGACTTCATCCCCCGCCCGGCCCTGCGCGCCTTGTCCAAGTCCGAGTTCCTCAAGAAGCACCCCTGGCCGCTGATTCAGGCCGCCCACGCCGCCAACTTCGTGAAGATGGGCACCACCGTCACCAAGATGGCGAAGAACGGCGAGCTGACCAAGACGCTCTGGCGCCGCTGGGCCAACCTCGACACGATCATCACGACTTAGGGCGCCGGGCTGGCCTTGCCGCCGCCGAGGGTCGTGAGGGCCACGGCGCCGACGCCCATCAACAAGAGCTGCTGCAGGCGCACCATCGCCATCACCAGCACGGCCTCGGCGACGCCGACGCCGGTGGTGGCCACGAAGAAGCCGATGAACAAGGCGTCCCAGCCCACCTGGGCGCCGGGCACGGCGAAGAGCACGAGCACCCCCGCCGTCGCCGCGCAGTAGGTGAACAACACCCCGGCGACGCTGGGGTCGAGGCCCACGGCCCAGGCCCCCAAGAGGATGCCCGTCGTCGCCGTGGCGTGGCCCGCGAAGGCCCAGAAGATCGCCCGGGCCCAGGTGAGGGGTGGGTGTCGCGCCACGTCATGAAGCGCCCGGCTCACCTCCAAGGCGAGGACGAGGCCGGTCTGCGCCGCGCGCCCCAACGCCCCGGGCAGCCGGGCGGCCAAGGCGCCTAAGGTGAGGTTCGCGGCGCGCTCCAGCCAGTCGGGCCGCCAGGAGGCCACGCCCAAGGCCAAGGCGCCCAAGGTGATGACGCCCGCGGCGAGGCCCACGACCGCCTCGTAGCCCGGGGGTGTCGGCATCGAGCCGCCCGCCCAGGCGCCCAAGGCGAGCACGGCGGCGCAGCTCAGGCCGATGAGGCGGCTGTGCACGTTCGCCGCGAAGGCCGCCGTGGCGGGCAGGCCGTAGCGCCGCTGGATGAGCCCGGCGGCGGCGAGCTCCCCGACGGGACCGGGCAAGGACGTGTTGAGCAGGAGCCCCGCGCAGAGGATGCCCGTCACCGGCAGCACCGGCAGGGCCTCGCCGCCGGGGATGAGCGCCCGCCAGCGCCGCGCCATGCAGGTCATGCCCGCGGCCATGACGAGCTGGGAGAGCACCAACATCGGCAGGTTCGCGCGCTCACGCAGCGCGCCGAGGGTGTCTACGCCGCTCGCCTGGGCCAAGACCAAGCTCAACAGCGCCAGGGCCACGACGCCCACGAGGGCGGTGCCCAGCGCCCGGCCCGTAGACGCCGGGGTGTCCGAGGCGGGGGCCGTCATGGCCGCGCCGCCGATGCAGGCCGAGGGATCAGCCGCCCCCCTTGGGGTTGAGGTGGTACTTGTTGAGCTTGTAGCGTAAGGTGTTCCGCTCGACGCCCAAGACGCGGGACATCGCCGCCCGGTCGTCCTTCGTCTGCTC
>JBEAVX010000721.1:0-5699 GCA_041160755.1 Pseudomonadota bacterium | reverse complement strand
GTTCTCCCACGCGACGGCCTTGGGCAACACGGTCAGCTTCAACACGAACGCCTGGCTGCTCAACAAGGCCCGCGCCCAGAAGATCGCTGACGCCGGGGTGTCCATCGTCTACATCAGCATGGACGGCGCCCGGGAGGCCACCGTAGACCACAGCCGAGGCCGCGCGGGCAGCTTCCGCAAGTGCCAAGAGGCGTTTGATCTCTTCGACAAGCTCCCCAACCCCCGCGTCGTGGTGAGCTGCATCCTGCACGGCAAGAACGCCGATGAGATCCCGGATCTGCTGGAGTTTGTGCGTCATCGTGGCTACCAGCTCGTGCTCCAGCCCCTCTACCAGACCTTTGGCGATGTGGCCTACGACCCAGACTGGTACAAGACCTCGCCGCTGTGGCCTACGGCGGACGAGCTCCCCCGGGTTCACGCGGCCCTGGACCTCCTCGCCGCCGAGCGTCGTCGGGGCGGCCCGGTGTGTAACGCCGCCGGGCAGCTCGTCGGCATGAAGGGCTATTTCTCGGCGCCGAGCGTGTTCAACGGCCTCACCTGCAAGGCTGGCCACTCCGATCTCGCGTTTGACCCCAAAGGCAACGTGAGACTGTGCTACTTCTTGGACCCCGTGGCGACGGTGTTTGATCTCAGCCCGCTGATCGCGATCTGGGACGCGCCGAAGACCTTACGCCGCCGCTGGGAGGTGAGCCGCTGCGAGCGGAGCTGCAACCTGCTCAACTGCAACTTCGACCGCGCCGACCAGTAGGGGAGGGGAGTGATGACCCGCCGTCTCATCCAGTCGGGATCGACCTTCGAGGCCGAGATCGGCTACAGCCGCGCGGTCGTAGACGGCGACTGGGTGTTTGTCTCCGGCACGACCGGCTTTGACTACGCCACGATGACCATCTCCGACGACATTGTGGCCCAGGTGGAGCAGACGATCCACAACATCGACGCCGCCTTGACTGAGGCGGGCTGTGAGGCCCGGGACATCGTGCGGGTTCGATACCTCTTGCCCGCGCGAGAGGACTTCCCGGCGTGCTGGCCGAGCCTCCGGCGCTGGTTGGGTGAGGCCCGCCCGGCGGCCACGATGATGGTGGTGGGCTTGGCCGATCCCCGGATGAAGATCGAGGTGGAGGTCACCGCGCGTCGTCGGCGATAACCTCCACCTGCTGATCTGGGTTATTCGCCCTCGACCTCTTTGGTCACCTCGCCGCCGGTCGGGGCGGGGGTGGCGTTGCGGTCGGCGGCGGCCGCGGCGGCCTCACCCGCCTCAGGCAGGGTGGGGTCACAGTATTGGATGTACCAGCCCTTGTCGGTGAAGCGGTCGTCGTCAGAGAGCTTCATCGCGTTGGGCGGAAGCTCACCCTTCCGCTCAAGCTGGCGCAGCATCGGCGTGAACTGGTAGGTGTCTACGCAGGCCAAGAACTTGGACTGCATCTCGCTGGTGAGCGCGCCCTCGACGGCCTCGTGGCACTTGTCGTGGCGGCGGCGGCTGCCACGGTCACAGATGGCGACCTTGGCCTCGGCGTTGAAGCTCGTCCAGAGGTTCTGGTGGGCCTCACCTTTGTAGCGCTCGGCGCGCTGGCGCTGGACCTCGGTGGCCTGAATCTGCTGCTGAAGCTCCTCGACCGTCTTCTTGAGCTCGACGACGAGCTCGTCCCGCTCTTTCTCGGCCTGGGCGAGCTGGCCCTTGAGGTTGGCGATCTCGGCCTCTAGGTCTTTGTAGCGCTTGGAGGCCGCGGCGTCGCCTTTGGCGGCGGCGGTCTTCGCCTTGGCCAGCTCGGCGTCTTTGTTCTCCAGCTCGGTCTGGAGGCTCGCCACCTTGGTCTGGGCGCTCACCAGCTCGGTCTGTGTGTTCTTGAACAGGTCGCTGTTCTTACACAGCTCGGCCAGCTCCTCGGGCGTCATCTCCTTTTGTTCGACCTGGGTGACCGTCGTCTGCTCGGTGACGGTCTTCGCCGGGGCGAGGATGGCGTATGCGCCCGCGCCCGCGGCGGCGCCCGCGAGGAGGCCGATGAGGCCATAGAGGAGTGGGTTCGATTGGCTCATAGGATTCTGCCCTCAGGTTGCTCCTTGAGTATACCGGCAGAGTCCCAAGCGCGACCCTCAGCCGCCTGACTTCAGCTTGACGAGCTGGACCTTCACGTCGAACCGGGCGCGCTCTTGGCCCCACAGCGCGAGATCCCAAGCGAGCACGAGGCACACGCCTTGGTTGGCGCGGCGCGCGCGCTGGCCGTCGCGGCACACGGTCTCGACGGGGTAATAGAGCAGCGTCGCCGGGGTGCTCAGCGTGAGGTGCAGGGCGAACCGGCGCAAGAGCCCGCTCACCGAGAGCTTTGAGACCTTCTCGGCCCGGCCCGGGAGCTTCGCGTCGCGCCGCTGGCCGCCGGGCAACATGATCCCGCCGCCTTCTGGCAACACGCCATCCACGTTGAGGTTCAGCTCGACGGCGAACAGCGCGTGCACGGGCTCGGCGTAGCGGTTCACCACGTCGTAGCGGGCCTCGACCCAGGGCTCGTCCGGCGGGAAGACGAGGCGCTTGACCACCCGCACGAGGCGCTGGTGGGGGCCGTCGCGCACCTCCCCTTCGCGGGAGAGCTGCACGACCGCGCGGCCCTCGTCGTCCCCCTCGGCGGAGTCGAGCTTGTACCGCGCCCCGAAGAAGTCGCCGAGCTCGGCGTGCTGACCGGCGGCGAGCTGCTCCGGCGTCGTCGTCGTCGGGATGAAGTGGTCCTGCATCGACCGCCGCGGGCGGCGATCAAAGGCCAAGGCGGCGGCCAGGGGCGCGTCGAGCTCGGTCAGCTCGGGGGTGGTGATGATCGTGGGCTCGGTCTCGGCCTCCTCGTTGGACTGGGGCAGCTCCGGGCGAGGGCTGGGCGCGACGACGTCGTCTTTGCCGACCAAGGCGGGCAGGGTCGAGAAGCGGTCGAGGGCGCGGTGGAGGGTCTCTTCGCGCCGGGTCATCGTGTTGAGCACGTTGCCGGGGATGTCGAAGAAGGTCAGCTCGCCGAGCGCGCCCCCGGCCTCGGGCTCGACCATCGCCGTGAGCGCGTCGCAGCGCACGAAGACCTCGTCGTATCCGTCGCCGTCGTGATCACCGACGAAGGAGCGGGCGGTTCGTTTGTCACCCAAGGCGCGGGCGACGGCGCGCTCCGCCTCGGCCAGGGCCGCCCAGGCCGCGTGCCGGGCGCGGGCGTCGTAGAGCCCGCCGTTGGGGCTGTGCCAGAGCACGTCCCCGGACTGCGCGATGAACAGCTTCCGCTCGGCGGTGGCCAGAGGTTGCAGCTTCACCGGGGTCTTTCCAGCGGCGGCGTCGTCCTCGGCGGCCCGGCGCAGGCGCTGGACCTCGTCCGAGGTGAACCGCAGGCGCTTGTGGAGCTGGTTCGCCTCGTCGTAGCGGCTGAGGCTCTCTCGCCACGAGCGCGCCCGGGCGAAGGGCGGCCCGGCGCGCAGGGCGGGGTGATCCGCGCAGGCGGCCTGGTAACGGCTCAGGCGCTCGGTCTCCGTCGGGCTGAGGCTCCAGCGGGTGATGTGCGGCGGCGTCCACGCGGGCGGGCTCACCCGGCGGCCGGGCTCCAGACGACTGACGAGGGCCCCCGGCGTCACCGCGCGGAGCCAGTGGGTCTGCTCGTCGACCACCCGGGCCACGGCGCGAATCCAGGCCCCGAGGCGCTCGGGCCCCATGCTCTCGGCCATCCGCTCCAGGGACTTCACGACGGCGAGGGCCTCGGTGCCCTGCTTGGCGCGGCGGGCGAGCAGCTTGAGCAGCGGCACGGGGCTCGGCTGGGTGAACAGCGGCCGAAGGGCGCCCGAGCTGGGCAAGAGCCGCAGGACGTGGCCGTCCCGCTCGGTCATCCACAACGACCGCGCGCCGAGGCCTGATCCGCCGGGGTCCAGCAGGCGCTCATCGGCCAGTGCCCACGCCAGGCCCGCCTTGGCGAAGATCGTGATGAGGGCGGGATCCCAGGCGTCCTCGGCGGCGAGTCCACCTCTGGGGCGGGCGCCGAGGCGCTGGCGTAAGGCGTCGCCGTGGGCACGAAGCTGGGCCAAGGCGTCTCGTTCGGGGAGCCCGTCCAAGAACGGGAACGACCAGCCGCCGGTCAACAGCTCGATCTGGCCCCGCTCCACGAGCGCGGCGAGCAGGTCGAGCAGGCGCGGCTGCCGCTGATCGAGCCAGTCCAAGAGCCCGCCGCTCATCATCAGGCCAACCCGCAGGGCAGGGTGCTCGGTGAGCGCGTTGAGCACGGGCTCATAGACGCCTCGCGCCGCCTCTTGCAGCGCGGGCTCCGGGGTGCCGAGGGGCTGGTGCGCCGTCAGAACGAGCGCGAGATCGAGACCTTCCATGGTGGTGCAGAGGGTATCAGACTTCGGGGAGCGGCCGACGCCCCCTCGTCTCCCAAGGGCCCCCGGCGTGGGTTAAAGAGGGCGCCACCGACCAGGAGCCCCCATGCTGCACCCCGCCACCGACGCCGTCGCCACCTTGGCTGAGGCTCGTTTTGAGCAGGCCATCTCCCGCCTCTCCGAGTACCTCGCCATCCCCGCCATCTCTTGTGATCCCGATCACTTCGATGACGTGCGCCGCCTCGCCGCCCGGGTTCGCGACGACCTCGCGGCGCTGGGCATGAACAACAGCCGGGTGCTGGAGCTGGACGGCGCGTTGCCCATCGTCGCCGCCGAGTGGCACGGTCGCCCCGGCGCCCCCACGGTGCTCATCTACGGCCACCTCGACCTCCAGCCGGTGAAGGGCGAGCGCTGGGACACCCCGCCCCACGTCGCCACCCGCGTCGGCGACCGCCTCTTCGCCCGTGGCGCCGCCGACGACATGGGCGGCTGGATGTCCCACGTCGCCGCGCTCCAGGCCTGGTTTGACGAGGCCGGCGGCCCGCCGTGCAACGTGAAGCTCATCATCGAGGGCGAAGAGGAGATCGGCTCGCCCAACCTCACCCGCTTCATGGACGCCTTCCCCGAGGTCTTTGAGGCCGACGTGATGGTGCTCACCGACTGCGAGAACCCCTCCGTAGACGTGCCCGGCCTCACCGTGAGCCTGCGGGGGCTCATGGAGGTCGAGCTGACCTGCGCGGCGCTCACGGCGGACGGCCACAGCGGGCTGTGGGGCAACATGGTGCCCGACGTCTCCACCGCCTTGGCCAAGCTCATCGCCCGGCTGGTCGATGACAACGGGCGTCCCACCTTCGGCCTCATCGACGTCTCTGAAGACTGGCGGTCGAGCGCGGCGGCGATCGATCCCGAGGTCATTCGCGACGGCGCGCACATCATGGACGGCCTGCGCCCCTTGCCCGAGGCCGGCCGCAGCGCCGCGGAGTGGTTGTGGCGTCAGCCCGCGATCACCGTCGTCGCCACCACCTACCCCACCCTCGACCGCAAGAAGAACGCCCTGCGCCAAGAGGCGAGCGCGATCTTGTCCGTGCGCCTCGCCCCGGAGCACACCCAGCAGGGCTTGCTCGACGAGATCACCGCCATCGTCACCAAAGATCCCCCCGGCGGCGTGAAGGTCACCGTCACCCCGAAGGGCTGGTCGGGAGAGGGCTGGCTGTACACCCCGCGCGGCGCGGCCTTTGAGGCGGCGGATCGCGCCTACCAGCGCGCCTGGGGCAGCCCCTTGCGCCGCGTCGGCGTCGGTGGATCCATCCCCTTCGTGGCGATCTTCGGCCAGCGGTACGCCAACTTGCCGCTCATCCTCAACGGCGTCATGG
>JBEAVX010000267.1:0-3454 GCA_041160755.1 Pseudomonadota bacterium | reverse complement strand
TACGGCACGGGGCCCATCAAGGGCTTCGCGGTGACTCTGCTCATCGGCATCGCCAGCACCCTGTTCACCGCCATCTTCGTCAGTCGTGTGTTGATGGATCTCGCCGTGCGTCGCGTCAGCGCGCGCGCGCTGTTGTAGGAGGCGCCCGTGGAGCTGACCCCAACCCCTTCGTCTTCCCCGCCTCCTGCGCCCACCCGCAACCGGACGAACCAGTACGACTTCATCGGCAAGCGGTACATCGCCAGCGCGGTGTCGGCGATCCTGATGATCGCCTCCGTCGTGCTCTTCTTCGTGCAGAAGCCGAACTGGGGCATCGACTTTACCGGCGGCACTGAGCTGCTCCTGCAGTTTGAGCAGCCCATCGAGATCGGCACTCTGCGCTCAGCGCTCGGGGAGATCGGGCTCTCCGATGACTCGGTGCAGCAGGTCAATGATCCCAGCCAGAACGAGTTCTCCGTGCGTGTGCAGGAGGCTGGCTTCGGCACGGAGGAGACCCAGAACCAGGTGCTCGGCGCGCTCAAGCAGAAGTACGGTGAGCCGTGGTTGGTCAACTCCCGCTTCGACGCCCAGGTCGGCGCCTTGCTCGTCATCGAGCACCAGCCCCCGGCGGTCTCGACGACGACGGTGCAAGACGTGCTCAACGCCGCGGGGGTGAAGGGCGTCGAGGTCCGCGCCAACCAGGACGAGAACACCTTTGAGGTCGTCATGCCCGGCGTGAGCCAGGCGGTGCAGGAGTCCATCGCCGGGGCGCTCGACGGCCAGAAGTTTCAGGTGCTCTCGGTGGACTCCGTCGGCCCCAAGGTCGGCGCGAGCCTGCAGCAGGCCGCGGTGATCTCGATCTTCGCGACGCTCGGCCTCGTGCTGCTCTATGTGGCCTTCCGCTTCGATCTCTCCTTCGCGCCCGGCGCGGTCATCGCGCTGTTCCACGACGTGATCATCACCATGGGCATCTTCGTGCTGCTTCAGCGGGAGATCAACGTCAGCTTCATCGGCGCCTTGTTGACGATCATCGGCTACTCGCTGAACGACACGATCGTCATCTACGACCGCATCCGCGAGAACATGCAGCGGTATCGCCGCTCGGACCTCGCCGGGCTGATCAACGACTCGGTGAACGACACCTTGGGCCGCACGCTCTCCACGGCGTTCACGACCCTGCTCGCCATCTCGGCCTTCCTGTTTATGGGCGGCCCAGTCATCGAGAACTTCGCCTTGGCCATGCTCATCGGCATCGTCGTCGGCGCGTACTCGACGGTCTACGTCGCGAGCCCGTTCATCTTGATCATGGAGAGCGTCAAGCCGAGCCTCCAGAGGCTGTTTACGCCCGCCGCCACCGGGGTGAGCACGGACAGCGTCGGCGGCGGGGCGCCTTGATCCGCGCCGTCCCTTGACCGGGGCGACGGGAGGAGCATATAGGACCTCTCCAGTCGCCCCCCAGCCGATCGCCCCGGGAGCCCATGACCTTGAAGATGGTCACTCCACGCCAGGATGGCATGATCCCCTCGGCGTGTTGACCCTTCAAGCCCTCAGGGAGAACAATGACCAAGTCTGAGCTGATCAGCCTCATCGCCACCCAACGCAGCCTCCCCCGCGCCACCGCTGAAGAGGTCGTCAACTTGATCTTTGACGGGATGAAGAGCGCCTTGTGCCACGGTGAGCGCATCGAGATTCGTGGTTTTGGCTCCTTCCGGGTCCGGCGGTATGACGGCTATGTTGGTCGCAACCCCAAGACGAACTCCCTGATTCAGGTTCGACCCAAAGTCTTGCCGGTCTTTAAGGTCGGCAAGACGCTTCGGAGGCGTGTCAATGGCTCCTCGGCGGACACACACTAAACGCGGCGTCGCGCTGCTCCTCGGGCTCTTGCTCTCGCCGGTCACCTTCGCGGGCGCGCTGTACATCAACGGCGTGCGCGCGGACGCGGTGCGGAACATGGAGCTCAAGGACGTCAACATCCGCGTAGACGGCGACGGAAACGTCTGGATTGACGCGCCGCGCTACAGCGTGGAGGTCTTGCAGCCCGGCGCTCAGCCCTCCGCCCCGCAAGCGCCCGCGCCGCAAGCGCCCGCGCCCCAGGCGCCGATGGTGGCCCCCACGCCGGTCACCGCGCCGGTCGCCGCTCCGCCCGCCCCGGCCGCCGTGAGCGGCGCTGAGGTCGCCGCGGGCACCTGGTGGCTGGTCACTGAAGACAACCAGTCCGCAGGCCACACCATCGACGTGTACATCTCCGGCGTGCTCGTGAAGACGATCAAGTCCGGCGATGAGCCCGTCCTGATGGACATCAGCCGCTACGTCCGGCGGGGCCAGAACGAGGTGCTCATCAGCGCTCGCGCTGGCGCCGCGTTGGGCGGCGGGCTGCTCAAGGTTTACCTGGGCCAAGGCTCCAACGACGCGGGCACCCTCAACCTCGCCTCGCCGCAGATCACCTTCACACGGCGCTCTTCGGACTCTCTGGACGGCGCGAGCCGCCAATACACCCTCATCGTCCCCTGAGCGTCCCTGTCCATGTCTACTGAGCGCCTTCAAGGCCGGAACCCCGTCATTGAGGCGCTGCAGCGGCGCCGTCGCGCGGTGCGGCTCATTCGTCTTGACGAGGGCGCCCAGCCCGATCCCAAGCTCGACCGCCTGCTCGACCTCGCCCGCGCGCAGAAGGTCCCTGTGGAGCGGGTGCCACGCCGCCTGCTCGACCGCCTCGCCGGGGGTGACGTCCACAACGGCGTCGTCGCCGACGCTGAGCCCTTGCCCCAGCACTCGGTCAACTCGCTCTTGGATGAGCTCGCCGACGCCACGGACCCGTTCTTGGTGATGGTGGACGAGCTCTCTTACGAGCACAACCTCGGCGCGATCTTACGCTCCTGTCTGGGCGCAGGGGTGAACGGCCTGATCACCCCGACGCGCCGCACGGTGAGCATGTCGCCGGTCGTGGCCCGGGTGAGCATGGGCGCGGTGGAGGAGGTGCCGGTTGTGCACGAGGGGCTCTCTTCAGCGCTCAAGCGCTGCAAGAAGGCCGGCCTCAAGGTGGTCGGCGCCGACATGGACGGCCGGCCTTACCACGAGGTGGATCTCACCGGGCCGCTGTTGATCCTGCTCGGCGGCGAGTCCAAGGGCCTCACCGAGCCCCTGCGCAAGCGCTGCGACGAGATCGTCTCCGTGCCGCTTCTGGGTGGGCTTGAGAGCCTCAACGTCTCGGTGACCGCCGGGGTGCTGCTCTATGAGCGCACACGCCAGCAGGCCGTGGCCGCCAAAGAGGCGGGGCGTCGCGCCGTGGACGACGCGGAGACGCTCCGCTTGGCTCGGGCGCGCTTAGAAGAGGCCGAATAGCTTCTTACGTTTGCCGCCCGCGCCAACCTGAATGGCCGGGCGGTAGTCGTCACACATGCCCATCGCCGCGCGCAGCAGGGCTTGGGTCAGCTCGGAGTCCGGCGCCGACTCTACGACCAGGCGCCCGGTGTGTAAG
>JBEAVX010000180.1:0-5290 GCA_041160755.1 Pseudomonadota bacterium | reverse complement strand
CATCTGGATCGACGAGCCCCTCGCCGCGGCCTCGCGCGAGCGTCACGGCTCACGTCCACGCGCCTCCATGCTCGCGCTCGGGACGCCGCAGCGGTTGAGGCGCTGGTTGACCCGCCCCCCCGCCAGTGGACGCCAGCCCCTGGCGCCGATAGGGGCAGGCCCTCTCCTCGGAGCTGTCATGGACACCCTCGCCGCTGAGGCCGCCCGTCGGCGCACCTTCGCCATCATCTCGCACCCCGACGCGGGCAAGACCACGCTCACCGAGAAGCTCCTGCTCTATGGCGGCGCCATTCACCTCGCCGGGTCGGTGAAGTCCCGAAAGGCCAGCCGCCACGCGGTCTCCGACTGGATGAAGATGGAGCAGGAGCGCGGCATCTCCATCACCTCCTCGGTGCTGTCGTTTGATTACCGGGGCCGCGCGCTCAACCTCTTGGACACCCCCGGCCACGCCGACTTCTCGGAGGACACCTACCGCGTGCTCAGCGCCGTGGACTCGGCGGTCATGCTCATCGACCACGCCAAAGGCGTCGAGGACCGCACGCTCAAGCTGTTTGAGGTCTGTCGCCTGCGCAAGATGCCGGTGATGACCTTCATGAACAAGCTCGACCGCGCCGGCCTTGAGCCCCTGGAGCTCCTGGACGACGTGTCGAAGCGCCTCGGCGGCTTACGCTGCGTGCCGATCAACTGGCCCATCGGCATGGGTCGGGAGTTCGCCGGGGTCGTGGACCGCGCCACACGGCAGGTCATCGTGTTTGAGGCCGCCAAACACGGCAGCCAGGTGCTCGTCTCGCGCACCGCGCCCTTGGAGGAGGCGGAGGAGCTCATCGGCCCAAAACGGGTCGCGGCTCTGCATGAGGAGCTCGACCTGCTCGACATCGCGAACGAGCCCTTCCGCCCCGAGACCTTCCTCTCCGGCGAGGTGACCCCGGTGTTCTGGGGCTCGGCGCTCTCAAACTTCGGCATCGAGCCGTTCATGCAGTTTTTGGTGGACGAGGCGCCCTCCCCGGGCTCCCGCGTCACCGAGACCGAGCAGGTCATCGAGCCCACCGACCCCCGCTTCTCGGGCTTCGTGTTCAAGATTCAGGCGAACATGAACCCCAAACACCGCGACCGCATCGCGTTCCTGCGCGTCGTCAGCGGCCAGTTTGAGCGCGGCGTAGACGCCACCATCGGCCGCAGCGGCGAGGTCCTGCGCCTCTCCAAGCCCCACTCGTTCTTGGCCCAAGAGCGCAGCATCGTTGATGACGCCTTCCCCGGCGACATCGTCGGCCTGTACGACCCGGGCAAGCTGCGCATCGGCGACACCTTGACCGCCGGGGCCCAGGTCTCGTTCAAGGGCATCCCCCGCTTCGCGCCGGAGCACTTCGCGCGCCTCAAGCTCAAGGATCCCCTCAAGCGCAAACAGGTCACCTTGGGCCTGGAGCAGCTCGCCCACGAGGGCGCCATCTTGCCGCTCTACCGCCCCGAGCTCGGCCAACAAGACCCGTACCTCGGCGCCGTCGGTGTGCTGCAGTTTGAGGTGTTGAAGGAGCGGCTCAAGACCGAGTACGGCGTCGAGGTCGTGCTGGAGGGCCTGCCCTTCCGCGTGGCGCGCTGGATCGGCGGCGACCCCAAGGGCCTCGCCTGGATGCAGGCCCGGCGCGACTACCCCATCGTCGAGGACCGCCACGGCCACCCCGTCGTGCTCGCCGAGAGCCAGTGGCCTCTGCAGTACGCCCAGCGGGAGAACCCGGGCCTGGAGCTGTACGAGATCGAGCCGATGTGATCTGCCGGGCGGCGGAGGCGTATACTCTCCGCCATGAAAAACCTGCGCCTGCTCCTCCTCGTCCTCCCCGCCCTGTCCGCCTGCTCCACCAAACGGAGCATCGGCGACCATCCCCTCGACAAGACGCTGTTGAGCGCGAGCCCGCCGACGGCGCACCTCGCCGCGGCCATCGAGGGCGGCGAGACGGCCACCCCCGCCGACGTGCTCTTGGAGCGCGCCACGCTCATCGCCGCGCCGAACCCCTCGGCGTACTTGGAGTCCCAGCGCGCCCCGGCGCCGCCGACCCCGCCCGCCATGGACGTCGTGAACCCTGGCCCCGACTCAGGCGACGTGCCGCTGCCCCCGCCGCCTCCGGCGATGCCGACGCCCCAGCTCAAGGTCTTGAGCTACAACACCGGCCTGCTCGACCGCAAGTACCCCTCGGGCCACGTTCAGATGCCCGAGATGCCCGCGCGCTTCGCGGTGATGCCCGAGCGCATCCTCACCGACGGCTGGGACGTGCTGCTGCTGCAGGAGGTCTGGGAGAACGAGGCCGTCGAGACGCTGCGCGCCGCGGCGGAGACCCACGGCTACGTCGTCTACGCGGGCACGGACAAACACCACGTCCAGCACGGCCTCGTGATGCTCGTCAAGAAGAGCGTCATCGGCGAGGGCGAGTTTGTGCAAGAGGAGCACCAGTTCCGCGACCAGCGCCGCATCGAGCGTTTCCCCGGCCCGAACATCAAGCGCGGCTGGCTGGAGTGGGAGCTGACCCTCACCACGGGGCAGCGGGTGCGCCTGTACAACACCCACGCCCAGTCCTTCGCCGGGTTCTGGCCTGTGCGGGAGCGCCAGTACCGTGAGCTGGGCCTCGACGTGGCGGAGATCCCCGCCGAGGTCTCGGTGATCGTCGGCGGCGACTTCAACGCCGGGTGGTACTACCCCCACGACCAGTTTGGCCTCGTCGACGGTGAGCCCGTGGGCGACTGGTGGGTGAACGCCACGGGCATCCCCCTGTTTGTTCATTACAGCGGCCTCTCCGACGCCCACGTCGTCATCGGCCTGGCCCAAGACGTCGCCCGCATGGACGCCTTGCCCCCCTTTGACGCGTCCTGGGCCCAGAACCCCAACGGCGGCGTCTGCGCGTCGATGCCCGTGGACACCTTCACGGCCACGGACTGCAACTCGATGTACCAGCACAGCTACGCCGCCCAGGAGTACCCCGCCCGGCTCGACTACCTGTTCTACCGCCCTGGCGCCTTGGTGCCCGTGAGCGGCGAGATCGCCTACACCGCCCGGGACGTGCCCGACGACGACCGAATGATCGAGCTCTCCGACCACTACGGCGCCGCGGTGACCTTCTCCCTACGCTGACGTGTACTGGGCTCGCAGCCCACGCAGCACAGCCATGAAGTCTTCAGGCGGCGGGCGCTCAAAGCTCAGGCGCTCGCCGGTGCGTGGGTGGTCAAAGGCCAACTTCCAGGCGTGGAGGAGCTGGTGGTTCACGCCTTCGAGCAGGGCCGTGACCGGCGGCGGCGCGGTGCGGCGGCCCCGGTAGAGCGGGTCGCCCAAGATCGGGTAGCCCATCTCCGAGAGGTGAACCCGGACCTGGTGGGTGCGGCCCGTCTCTAAGCGGCACTCGAAGAGGCCGCAGGGCCCGAGGCGCTCCATCACCTTCCAGGTGGTCACGGCGCGGCGGCCGTCGTGCTCAACGGCCGTGAAGCGTAGGCGGTCGTTCGCCGCGCGGCCCAGGCGGTTCTCGATGCGCCCGGCGTCTAAGGACGGCGCGCCCAAGGTGAGCGCGAGGTACACCCGATCGACGCTGTGGACGGTGAACTGCTCCCGCAGGGCGTTGTGGGCGTCGTCCCGCTTGGCGACGATCATCACCCCGCTCGTGCCTTTGTCCAGCCGGTGCACGATGCCAGGCCGCTCCTCGCCGCCGATGCCCGCGAGGTCATCCACGGCGTGCATGAGCGCGTTGACGAGGGTGCCGTCTTGGTGGCCCTTCGAGGGGTGGACCACCATGCCCGCGGTCTTGTACAAGACGACGACGTCCTCGTCCTCGTAGAGCACGTCGAGGTCTAAGTCTTGGGCGACGAGGCCCACCGTGCGCAGCTCAGGGATGGTGAGGGTCACCTCGTCCCCGGCGCTCACCCGGTGGCTCACCTTGGTGATCACCTGGCCGTTCAGCGTGACGGCGCCCTCCTCGATGAGCCCTTGCAGGCGGGCGCGGGAGTGCTCAGGGAGCGCAGAGACGAGGGCCCGATCGAGGCGCTGGTTGTCCTCGGTGAGCGTGATGGTCTGGGATGTCGGCAAGTGAGGCTCAGCTCCCTCGGGCGCGGCTGTAAAGCGCCATGTAGCTGCGGATCAGCTCCACTTCGTCGATCTCCAACGTCGTGGCGATCTCTTTGAGGTAACCACGCACAAACACCGCCGCCGGGAGCCGGTCGAAGGCGTTGTCTTCGATGGCCTGGAGGTATCGGGCGGAGATGCGCGTGATCCGGGAGAGCTCGTCGAGCTCCATGCCCCGGTGCTTTCGGACGGCGGCGACGTACCGCCCGTCGTGGCCCAGGTGCGCGGCCAAGGCCCGGAGGTCGTCGTCGGTGAGCGGGCCGGGGGCGGCGAGCTCCTCTTCGACCTCGACGACCATGGGCTCGGGCTCCATCGGCAGAGACGGCATCCGGAGCTGGAGCTGGGGGCCTGGCGCGCTGGGCGCGATCGGCGCCGTGGCGGCGGCGGCGGCGCGCAGCCCGGCGGGCTCGGGCACCGGCAAGACCGCCTGGTGGGCGCGCTGGGCCCGCTCCTCGCCGCTGAGCATCGACACGGCGCCGACGCCTTGGCGACGCGGGGCCTCGGGCGGCGGCGGCGCGGCGGGGCGCTCCATGGCCGGGCCCACGGGCAGGTCCGTGAGCGCGCGGAGCAGCTCTACCCCGGCGGCGGCGGCGGGATCCACCAAGGCCGGCTGCAGCTTCTTGAGCAAGGCCGTCACGTCGAGTCCGGCCAGCTCCCCTTCGCGGTCGAGCATGAGGTGGTAGCGGCGGCGGCGGACGGGGTCGCTCAGGACCTCCCACGCCTCCCGCACGCCGTCACGCTCGGCCTCGATGGCCGCGGCGTCGAGGTTCTTGCTGCGCGCGGCCCGGAGCTTCTTGACGAGCTTCGCCAACGCGCGATGGTGCGCCTCACGCACCTCCTCGGGGGAGGCCGTGGGCTGGAGGCCGAGCCGCTCGTAGAAGCCTGCGCTCATCGTCGTCCTTTGCGGGATCCTTCCTTATTGGCCCATCTCGCCGCTCAATGCAAGGCGCAGGGCCACGCAGAGCGTCTCGTCTTCGCCGGGGAGCACCGTGCGGGGGTCGAAGACCAAGGCGTCGCGGCGCACTCGGGCCACCACCGGCGGCGCGCCGAGGCGCAGGCGCGTGGCCAAGGCCTCGACGTCGCCGCCCCGCAGGGCCACCACCGTCGTCGGCAGGCCCTCGCCGGGCAAGGCACCGCCGCCGGTGAACCCCACGTCGGGCTCCAGGCTCACCTGCCACGGCGCGGGCAGCGCGC
>JBEAVX010000147.1:0-2892 GCA_041160755.1 Pseudomonadota bacterium | reverse complement strand
CCACGGCGGGCAGCACACCCACGATCGCGGCGATGGCGCCGATCAAGACCGCCAGCGCCGCCGCGCCGGAGATCTGGTCGTCAAACCACTCCTTGTTGCTCATGATCCACAGAAACCAGGGGGAGACCATATACGCGAGCTGGCCCAAGAAGTTCTGCACCCCCATCAGGCGGGTGCGCTCGTGGTAGTCGGGTGTGAGCTCGTAGCCCAGGGCGACCCACGGCGTGGCGAAGAAGGCATACGCCACGTAGAACAGCAGCGAGCCGATCAAGAAGTACCAGAACACGAAGGTCTCCGACCGCTCCACCGGGAGCTGCCAGAGCAGGGCGTAGGTGATGCCCGAGGTGATGGCCCCCCAAAAGATGAACGGCCGCCGACGTCCCCAGCGGGACCGCGAGTGGTCGGACATGTACCCGACGATGGGGTCGATGATCGCGTCGAACAGGCGAGGGAGCGCGCCCAGCAGCCCCACCAGCGCTGGGTTCATCCCCAGCCCGAGGTTGAGCACGATCATCATGCCGCCGATCGCGGCCGCGAGGGTGTTGTTGATGAACGCCCCGGCGCCGTAGGCGAGCTTTTGGTGGAAGGGCAGCAGGTCTCGCGCTGCGGTCTCGGATGGTTCGCCCATGGTCACATCCCTCTGCGAGCCCGCAGCCGCTCACGCAGCCACAGCCCACTGTCCTTGATGATTCGCTGCTGGGTGGCAAAATCCACCCAGACCAGCCCGAAGCGTCGGGCGAAGCCCTCGTTCCACTCAAAGTTGTCCAAGAAGGACCAGATGAAGAACGCCTTGAGCGGCGCCCCGGCCTCCATGGCCCGTCCGGCGGCCTGCAGGTGGCTGGCCAAGAAGTCTAGGCGTCGGGCGTCGCGCACCCGACCGTCTGCGCCCGGCGAGTCGCCCCAGGCGGCGCCACACTCGGTGATCACCAGGGCCGGGGGCGCGTACTCGCGGTGGAGCAGGGTCAAGAGGTCGGTGAGGCCGTCGGGATAAACCTCCCAGCCCATGTCCGTGCGCTCCTCGGCGGGCACCTCGTGGAGGACACGCGGCAGGTTGCCCTCCTCGGGGCCCCGCAGGATCCCCCGCGAGTAGTAGTTCACGCCCAAGAAGTCCGTAGGACACGCCATCTCGTCGAGGTCACCGGCCTGTAGCCAGGCCGGGCCCTCCTCGGGCCAGCGCCCCGCGGCGGCCTCTTCAGCCACGATCTGCGCCGGGTAGCCGCGCCCATAGATTGGGTCCAAGAACCAGCGGTTGAACCAGGCGTGAAATCGCTCCGCCGCGGCGAGGTCCAGGGCCGAGTCCGAGGCCGGGTAGGCGATGACCGGGTTGGCGGCGATGCCCACCTGGCCGCCGGGGCTGAGCGCGCGCAGAATGGGCACGGCGCGCCCGTGGGCCAAGAGCAGGTGGTGCGCGGCGGCGAGCGCGGCCGCCCGATCGGTCAAGCCGGGGGCGTGCTGGCCCGTCTCGTGGCCCAACACCGCGGCGCACCAGGGCTCGTTGATGGTGCACCAGCGTTTGACACGGTCGCCCAGGCGACCCGCGACGGCCTCGGTGAAGCGCTCAAAGGCGGAGACCGTCTCCCGCGACGTCCAGCCGCCTCGAGCTTGGAGGGCCGCGGGCAGATCCCAGTGGTACAGCGTCACCCACGGCTCAACGCCCCGGGCCAAGAGCGCGTCCACGACACGATCATAAAAGTCCAGGCCGGCTGGATTGGGCGCTTGCTCGGCCCCGGTGGCGAAGACGCGGGGCCAAGAGATGGACATTCGGTAGGCGTCTACGCCCAGCTCCGCCAAGAGCGCCACGTCCTCTGCCCAGCGATGGAAGTGGTCGCAGGCCAGCGCGGCGGTGTCGCCGCCCACGATCTTTCCCGGCGTCTGCGCGAACTGATCCCAGATCGACGGGCCGCGGCCGTCGGCCTGGGTCGCGCCCTCCACCTGGGTCGCTGAGGTGGCGAGGCCGACGACGAGCCCCTTGGGCAGAGGGGCGCCGCGATCGGTCTCCGCGCTCACGTGGACACCTCTGGGCGGTGAACCACGATGCAGCGAACGGCGGGGTCGCGGCCAAAGATGCGCGCGGAGATCTGGGCGTCCAAGACACCACCGGCGTAGGTGAGCCGCTCGTGCGCTAGGTGGACCTCGGCGGCGCGCGCCGCGCCCGGCCGCACCACCACGGGCACGCCACACAGCATGAACGCCACGCCCCCGGCGGGCACCTCCACCGCGCGCTCGGGGCGCACACCACGGGGGACGGTCCAGGTCGTGGCCTCGGGGAGCAGCTCCGCAGGCTCGATCGCCTCGGGCTCAAAATGAATCTGGCCCTCCTGAATCCACACGCCGAGCTCTCCGCGACGGGCCACGAGCTCCTCCTTGACGAGGCCCGTCATGCCCGGCTGTTGGGCGCCGCGGCCGGCGGGGGTGTGGGAGTAGGGGTCGGTCGGGATCGCGCCGAAGGCCTCTGCGCTGCGGTTGAAGCCCAGGCCGCCGCGCACCCGTTGGTAGAGCCCCGCCAGCCGCGCCGCGCCCGGGGCGTTGCCGCGTCGCACGGCCGCGCGCCAGACCTCTTGCACGGCCACGAGCAGCTTGCCGATCATGTGCCAGTACACGCTGCCCAGGCCCTCGTAGGCGTACATCGTGCCCGACCGACCGGTGAAGGCGCGGTGGTTGAAGGTGGCCTCCCACAGCTCCAGCACCGCGGCGCCGTCCGCCGCCCACGCGGGATCCGAGCCGAGCGCCGCCACCACGTCCCCGGCGTTCGTCAGGTGGGGGGCGAAACGTAGGGCGCCATCGGCGTCGCGCAGGATCAGGCGGCGGTCCTGCGCATCTAGGTGGGCCCGCACCAGGGGCACCGCCAGCGCGGCCGCCTCGGGGACGCGGTTGCGGTCCACGAACGAGGGC
>JBEAVX010000047.1:0-4380 GCA_041160755.1 Pseudomonadota bacterium | reverse complement strand
CGTAAGGTCTCCCGGGTGACGACGCGGCCGCGCTGGCGCATCATCAGGGCCACCAAACGCAGCTCTTGTGGGGTGAGGGGCACCTCAGCGCCCGCGACCCAGGCCTTGCCGACGGCGGCGTCCACGGAGAGCGCGCCGGCGTCGAGGCGGTCCTCGTCGGCCGGGGCGGCGGCGCGGCGGCGCAGGATCGCCCGCACGCGCAAGAGCAGCTCGCGGATGAGGAACGGCTTGGTGACGTAATCATCGGCGCCGACGGAGAACCCGACGACCCGATCGATCTCGTCGCCCCGGGCGGTGAGCATCAAGATCGGCAGCTCCGCGAGGCGGGCGTCCGCCCGGGCGCGGCGGCAGAGCTCGACGCCGGAGAGGTCGGGGAGCATGAGGTCGAGCAGCATGAGGTCGGGCAGGCTCCCGGAGAGCTTCTCCCAGGCCTGTTTGCCCGAGCCGCAGACGGTGACGCGATGTCCTTCGCGGGTGAGGTTGATCTCCAGCAGGCGCTGGATGTCGGGCTCGTCTTCCACGATGAGGATGTGTGGCGGCATACCCCATCGTCACACCCGCAGGTGACGTGGCCGTGGCCCCGTCGTGACGACTGCACCGCGCTCGGGTGACGGGAGGCGGTCGAGGGTGACGAGCTGGGCCGGTCAGCCGGGGATCAGGCGGCGGAGCGGACAGTCGGCGGTGAGGTAGGGGCCGAGCTCCGCCCACGGCACACGCAAGACCGGCGGGGCCATGGCGGCGGCGACGGCGTGGGGGAGGCCCAGCTCGACGGTGAACACGAGCCCGGACTCGTCCGCCGAGAACTGGGCGAGGTTCGCCTCCGAGAAGCTCACGTCCGCCAGAAGCCCGGCGATCTCGGGCTCATCGGCGACCGCCAGGGCGATCTCGTCGCGTAAGGCGGCGTCGAGGCGGGCGGTGAGGGCGTCCCGGGACTCCGCGGCGAAGATCTCCGCGCCCAAGGGCTCACCCCGTGCGAGGTCGATGACGAGGCGGCGGGTGGACGCGCTGGGGTAGGCCCCGGAGCCCATCACGCGCACGTCGAGGGACAGCAGGCCCTCGGCTTGCCAGGGCACGCTCCAGGTGACGCTGTCGACCCAGCCGTCGGCCTCGATGTCCTCGCGGGAGGCGTCGAGCAAAGACTCCGGCGAGAGCGCGGCGTCGATGCGGGCCTGGGCGTCCATGTCGGCGAGGAGGAGCTGGGGCAAAGAGACGGGGATCTCTTGGGTGGGCTTGCCGTCCCACTCTCGGCGCCAGGTCTCGTCGCGGCTGATGAGCACCGGGGCGCTCACGCCGTCGCCTAAGGTCACGGAGATCCCAGCGTCGGACTTGTGGGTCAAGGAGCCCTCCAGGGTGCCTTCGTTCAGCGTGCCCTCTAACCGGGCGTCGCCGAACTTCACCAAGACGACCTGGCCACGGGCGCGACCCCGGACGCCGAGGGGCGGGGCGTCACCGGCGGTCCACTCGCCGCGAAGACGACGCCCGGCGCGGGTGAGCTCCAGACGAACGGCCTCATCGGCGACCACCCCGACGAGGTGGAGCGGCTCTCCCGCGAGGCTCTCGCCGAGCAGGAGCGCCCAGGTCAGCTCGATCAACGGGGGCCTCCGCCCGTGGTTGACGCCGTCGTCGGCGTGGTCTCCGGGGCGGGAGCGGTGGTCTTGGCGGCCTCAAACACGGGGGCCCACAGGCTGGAGATCGCGTTGTTGTAGCTCGTGGCGATCTCGCCGATGTGCTCGCCGTTCTTCGCCGTGTCGCCGTTGATCACCCGGCGGGCGTTGGTGAAGTCGGTGCCGTTCTCGTTGACGTAGTCGCCGATCTTCTTGCCGGTGAAGCTGCCCTGCTGCATCCCGATGATCATCAGGCGCGCGGCGAGCTCCATGTTCTTGTTGACGTGGTCAGGATGGGCGAGGAGGTCGATGGCCGGGTTGCCTTGGCCGCCGTAGGTCACCTCATCTTGGGTGTAGGTGAAGCCCTCTTTGGTGAGGAGGTCGCCCATCTTCTTGAAGTTGTCGCGGCCGGTGAGCTGCACAAAACCACGGCCTCGGAAGTCGCGGGCGTCGGTGGTGCCCGAGACGTTGCCCAGCTTGCCGCCGTAGGCGCTGTCCCAGTAGTCGATCTCGAGCTGCTCTTGGGAGTCGGCCTTCACCGCGGCGCCGTTGGTGTGAACGGTGGACGTCCACTTGCCGGTCTTCGTGACCTTGCCGGTCTTCTTGTCCTTCGTCGTCTCTTCTTTGAACGGGTTGCGGTCCTCGACGAAGGACTCGCTGCGGCTGTAGCGCTTGAGGCCGAAGCTCGACTCGTGCTGCGCCGTGGCGAGCACGTAGGCCGTCTGGGCCGAGGACTTCATCCCGGCCTGGGCGCACTGGCGCAAGATGCCGGGGATACACTTCTTGGCGCCGTCTTGCATGTCGGCGGGGGCGACGCCGATGGCGGCGTCAACGGCCTTCTGGAGCGCCTCAGCGTTCACCGTGGTCGGCGCGGCGGTGGTGGTCTGCTGACCCGTCGTCTGCTGACCGGTGGTCTGCTGGCCCGTCGTCTGCTGGCCGGTGGTGTTGCCCTGGGCGCTCGTGCCTTGGGGGATGGTGATCTTCTGGCCGATGGCGATGCGGCTGGGATCTTTGATGTTGTTCGCCTGCTGGAGCGCGGCGGTGGTGGTGCCGTACTTCTTGGCGATGGCGCCGAGCGTGTCGCCACGGGCGACGGTGTGGACCGTGGGCGCGGCCTGGGGGGCGATGGCGGCGGCGGCGGCGGCGTTCCCGGCCGTGGCGCCGAGCTGGCTCACCCAGTTGCTGAGGGTGCCGAGCAAGCCACCGCCACCGCTGGGCGACTCCTCTTGGGGGGCGGTCTCAGGGCGGCGCGTCTGTTGTTGACCCGACATCTCTCACTCCAGAACGATGTCAGGATCTTAGAGTGAGGTCCCCAGAAGTCAACGCTTCTCTGCGCGGCGAGCCGATCTCGGACGAGTTGTGATAGGACTTGGCGCGAGCAGTCAGAACCCCTCGGAGGTCGAAATGAGCGGTGAGAAGAAGCTAGTTCGGTCGCGGCAGAACAAGATGATCGCGGGTGTGTGCGGCGGGCTGGGCGCCTACCTGGGCGTCGATCCCACCCTCGTCCGGGTGGCGTTCGTGCTCATCGGGCTGTTCGGCGGCGCGGCGGGCCTCGCCTACATCCTGCTCTGGATCTTCGTCAACGAAGAGCAGGGCTGATCGGTGTTCGGGGTCGCGCTCGCGCTCACGGGCCTCGCCCTCGCCGCTGACCCGGCGATGGACGCTCTGCGCCTCGCGCCCCTGTGGACGACCTTAGACAACGGCCTCACCGTCGTGCTCTTGGAGGATCACCGCGCCCCGGTGATGGCCTTGTCCCTTCGTTACGAGGTCGGCGCGGCGGAGGACACGCTGCCCGTCGCCGGTCGGGCCGTGGGCCGCACGGGCAAGGCGCACCTCTTTGAGCACCTCATGTTTGAGGGCACGCCGGACTTCCCCTCGGGCGAGTACGACCGCCGCCTCGCGGATCTCGGCGCCGACAACAACGCCTGGACCGACCACGACGCCACGGTCTACCAGGTGCAAGGCCCCATCGACGCCTTAGAGACGGCCTTGGCCTTGGAGGCCGACCGCATGGCGTGGCTCGGGGAGGCGCTCGGCGACGAGGTCATCCAGAACCAGATCGACGTGGTCCTCAACGAGCGCCTGGGCGACGAGATGTCGGACTACGTCTACCCCTACTACTCCTTGGACTGGCTCCTGTGGCCCGAGGGGCACCCCTACCAGTGGCCGGTCTTGGGCACCCGGGCCGACCTGAACACGATGCCTCGGGATGAGCTGGTCGCGCACCACCAGCGCTGGGGTGGGCCGGGCAACGCGACGCTCGTGCTCGTCGGCGACTTTGAGGCCCAGGCCGCCTTGGCCTTGGTCCAGGAGACCTTGGGCCGGGTGCCCCGCTCGCCCGCGCCGCCGCCCCGCGCCGTGGGGGTCGAGGGCCCGGGGCTCATCGGCCCGTGGTTGATGCTGGAGGATCTGGCCTTCCCGCAGCTTCATCTGGCCTGGCGCACGGTGCCCCGGGGCCACCCCGACGAGCCCGCGCTGGACGTGCTCGCGATGGTGATGAGCTACGGGCGCGGCACCCGCCTGGACGACGCCTTGTTGTACCGCCGGGCCATCGCCACGGAGGTGTCGGTGAGCACGGCGAACGGGCGCCTCGGCGGCGGTTTCTACATCTTTGTGCAGCGCGCGGACAAGGCGCTGGCCCCGGCGCTGCGGATCGTGGACCGCGAGCTGGAGCGGCTGCTCACCGAGGGGCCCACCGAGGTCGAGGTGCGCCGGGCCGTGGCGTCGTGGCGGGTGTTCTTCATCAGCGGCTTAGAGGACCCGGAGCTGCTCGCGG
>JBEAVX010000032.1:0-21789 GCA_041160755.1 Pseudomonadota bacterium | reverse complement strand
GGTGGGTGACTCGCTGTTGTTGGGCAAAGGCCCGCTCCAGAAGGTCGTGACCTGCGGCGAGACAACGTACAACGATGTTGTTGTGATTGAGCAGGCCAAGGTGGTCACAGCCGAGCAGGTCCAGGCGGCGCTCGGGCTCAAGCCCCCGGAGGGCGGCGTCAGCATCGCCGAGCTAGTCGCCAAGCGGGCGGAGCTGGCGGGCAAACCGGTCACGGTGCGGGGCCGGGTGGTGAAGCTGAACAAGGGCATCTTCGGCAAGAACTGGATGCACATCGTCGATGGCTCCCAGGCCGAGGGGGACCTCACGATCACCAGCGACAGCTTCGCCGAGGTCGGGCAGGTCGTGGTCGCCTCTGCGACCCTCACGATCGACAAGGACCTGGGGTTCGGCTACTTCTACAGCGAGATCCTGGAGGACGCGGCGCTCACCGTGGAGTGATCGCCGCTTGTGTTTGCCGGGGCTTTGGCCCATGATGTGCGGGCACACCGACATGGAGGTCTGGTGCGCTCTCTCCTGGTGCTCAGCCTGCTCGGCCTTCTGGCCTGTGGTCCCGGTCGGTCCCTTGACCGCGCCGAGCGCGCGTTGCAGGAGGGCGACTTCGCCGGGGCTGAGGCGGGCTTTCGGCAGGTGCTGGAGCGCTGGCCCGATCAGGCCGACGCGCTCTATGGCCTCGGCTTTGTGTACAACGCGAGCGGCGACATCTCCCGAGCGCGGGACTACTTCAACCGCTGCGTGCGGGTGGCCCCCCAAGACGCCCGCGGGCACCGGGGCCTGGGCCTGGTCGCCATCGCCGAGGGCAACCCGGTTCAGGCCGAGGAACATCTCACCGAGGCCCTGCGCCTGAGCCCCGACGACCCGCGGGCCCTGAGCACCCTGGGGATGCTGCGACTCAGCGAAGGCCGACATGAGGACGCCCTGGCGCTCCTCACCCGCGCCCAGGCCGCCGAGCCCGAGCGCGCCGAGTACGCGCTCAACATCGCCGAGGCCCAGCTCCGGCTCAAGCGCCACGAGGAGGCCCTGGCCACCGTGGACGCGGCGCTCCAGGCCGAGCTGCGAGAGCCGCGCTTTCGGGGGATGTTGCTCGTGCTCCACGCCAGGATCATCGTGGCCATGACCTCCGATCGGATAGATCCCGCCCGCTGCGACGAGACCGCGCCGCCGGTGCTCACCTGGCTGAGCCGGGCCACGGGGGATCTGGAGGAGGCCATCAGCCTCGGCGTGCCGCTGGGCGACCTGCCCGCCGCCCGCCGCCTCGTCGCGCGCCGCAAGAGCGTCATCGCCGAGCAATGCCCCGGCGCGGCGAGCCCCGGCTGAGCCCCCGGAGATCACGCCCAGGGCGCATTCTGGCCCAAAAAGGGCTTCCCATTTAGGGAAAACTCTGGTAAGTCATATCCTTGCGGGCCTCTGCACCCCGCGATCACCCCCGCGCCCCGAGAAGGACTCTTGGCCACGCGCCCGCTCCGCACCGGCACCACCCTGACTGAGCTGATGGTCGTCTTGTCGATCATCGGCCTGATGGCGGCGATCGGCCTGGGCACGGTGAAGGACCAGATCCCACGCTTCCGCATGGTCCGCGCGGCGAAGCAGCTCGCCTCGGACATCGCCGCGCTGCGCAACACCGCGATTGAGCAAAACCGGGAGACGCGGCTCTTGCTCGTCGCCGCCGACTCGTCTTGGGAGAGCCCCGGGTCGTCGAACACCGGCGAGTGGTGGATGCAGGTCGGCGATCTGCCCCTGGGCTCAAGCACTTGGGACACCTTCCCGGCGGACGCCCAAGAGGACGGCGTAGACGACAGCTTCGCCTTGGGCCAGGTCGTGATCACTGAAGACGGCGACGACGAGGTGCCTGGCGTCTCGCTCAAGCCTTGGGACCCCCTCGCCGGGCCCGGCGCCGGGAACGTGAGCGCCATCGTGTTCTCCCCGCGCGGCTGGCTCTCGAACCCGCCCGGCGACTTCAACAGCCAAGGCTACATCGAGCTCACGCTCGTGAACATCGCCGCCAAGCGCAGCGGCGTAGACGACTCGATCACCGTGCGGATCGCCCGGTCAGGAATGGTACGCCTCGTGTCTTCTCTTGGGGAAGACTTGGGGGGCACCGCCGGGACCGCCACCGGATCCAGCGCGGGAGGACCATGATGGCCCACACCCTCTACCACCGCCGAGCCCGCCGGAGCCGCCGCGCCTTCACCCTCATCGAGGTGTTGGTCGCCACGGCCTTGCTCGGCTTCTCGCTCATCGTCATGTTCGGCTTTCACGCGCAGGCCGTGCGCAGCAACCGCGAGGCGCGAAAGGTCACGGACTGCACCTACCTCGCCCAGCGCCAGGCCGAGGAGCTGCTCGCGATCGAGTGGACCCGCGTCGGCGGCCGCGCCTCGGGCAGCCTCGCCAGCGGCACCACCGGCGCGTCGGACTGGGGCTATCTGTACCACCCCGCCGGGGGCAGCGCGCCGACGCCGGTGAACGCCATGGGGGAGGTGTTGGGCTCCGAGACCGCCCGGCAGCCCGCGGCGACGTATTACATCACCTGGGAGGTGGACGAGATGGACCCCACGAACGACTCGTGGATCCGCCTTCGTGTCCGCTGCGCCTGGGAAGACCGCGCGTTCGGCAACTGGAACGGCACGACGATCTCCACCTACCGCTACCGGGACGACTGATGCGCGCTGCACACAAACAACGCCACGCCCGTCGCGGCTTCACGCTCCTGGAGATGATGGTCGCCGTCGCCCTGTCGATCGTCGTCACGGCGGCGTTGTACGCGATGTTCATCGCCCAGAGCCGCCAGTTCATGACCCAGGACTCCCAGTCCTACATGCACCAAAATCTGCGGTTCGCCATCGACATCCTCTCGCGCTCGGCGCGTATGGCGGGCTATGGCACCGGCGGCGAGGTCACCGGAGAGCTGGGCTTTGACCCGGCGTCGCTGGCCGTCTCGAACGTTGAGACGCTCCCGGCGGTGATCAGCTACGACTCCTGGAGCGGCGGCACCGACGCGATCACCATCGTCTACGCCGACCCGACCCTTGAGATGATGACCGCGCCCAACCAGATCAACTCCTGCGGCACCTCGGGCATCAGCTTCCCCACGAACCGCCCCAACTACGGCACCTACCTCTCCAGCTATGGCGTCGGCGACTACCTCCTGTGCTGGGACTACGCCCCGGCCACGGGCACGGAGTCTTACCTCTGGTCGGTGCAGTCTGGCGGAAACTCCAGCACCGGCGGCTTGGGGATCACGCCGATCACCGGCGGCGTCTACACCGACTACGACGCCGTCTGTGACCCAGCCGACGAGAACCTGCCGCCGGTCATGCACTGCTCACGCGCGCACATCCTCACGTTTTACATCGACAGCACCGACGACGGCGTCGGCCCCGGCTCGCCCCAGCACCCGGTGCTGATGATGGACCTCGACTTCGACTTCCCCTCCACGGGCCCGTCCACGGACGATGTGCCCCTGGTGGACGACATCGAGGACCTTCAGATCGCCTACTGCCCACGGTCTCTCGCCGCGGCCGTCGGCGGCTGCGAGAGCGCGGCGGCGTGGACGGACAACCTCGGCACCACGTCAGGCCCCTACGACGGCACGGAGGTGTGGATGGTGCGCTTCTCTCTGGTGGCCCGGGCGATGCGCGAAGACGAGCGCGGCGTGTTCTTGTCTTCTCGGCCAAGTCTCGAAAATCACTCGCCAACTGACCCAGAAGACGGCTATTATCGACAGGTGTTGACCACCTCGGTCACCGCCCGAAACCTCCGCATGATGCACACGCCATGAGCCCCCTCCGCACCCTTCGCGCCGAACGTGTCGTCGCCCCCCTCGGGCGGCGCGGCTACGTCATGCTCGTCGTGCTGGTGCTCCTCGCGCTCATCGGGGTCATCGGCGCCACGAGCTTGTCCATCGCGGGCGTGGACCAGCGCATCGCCAACCACAACCGCAAACACATGGTCGTCTTCAACACCTCCGCCGCGGGCACCGAGCACGCGCGCAACGAGCTGGAGACGAAGAACCCCCTCAACGAGGGGCTCGACACGGGCATCGACTCCGCCGACGACTTCGTGACGGCCGTCGCCGCCGACGCCAAGTTCGGCGGCTCGACCTTCACCCAGAACCTCGGCGTCTACTGGGTGCAGGCCACCTACGAGCGCTGCGCCAACCCGCCGCCGGGCTACTCCACCGAGGTCGGCAAGAACGGGTTCCGCTCGGACTACTGGTCGATGGAGTCCACGGCGAAGATGGTGACCGACCCGTACACCATGACCGCTGTGAACGAGACCGAGGCCGTGACCATCGCGACGATCCGGAAAGTGGTCTTCGGCAACTGTAAAGTGCGGTGAGAGGCAGGAGGCCCCCATGCCCAGCAAGTCTATGAAGTCCATGAAGTCCCTCATCGCCCTGACCGCCCCCTTCGGGCTCGCCGCGCTCATGCTCGCGGTGCGCCTCACCACGCCCGTGGCCCACGCCGAGTCGAGCTCCGCGGGCGAGGAGTTCCTCTCCAACGCTGAAGCCGCGCCGCCGAACATCATCTTCGTCGTCGATCTCTCGACGGACATGACCCAGGACTGCGGCGAGTCCGACGACGACACCTCGGACACCGCGAGCCCGACCCCGCTGGGCAAGACCTGCCTTGAGGTCACCCTCGACGCCATCGAGCAGCTCTCTCAGCATTATGAGTGGGCGTATTATGGCGTGGTCGGCACCACGGCGGACGCGAACGACAACGAGTACTTCCCCATCGCGCCCTTGGGCTCGTCCCAGGCGGAGATCGCCGCGGCGCTGAACCTCGTCGTCTCCAGCGGCTCCTCTGTGCGGAATATGGGCGAGTCGCTCTCGGCGGTGATCGATTATGTCGAGCGCGCGGACGCCGGAGATCCGTGCAAGTCTTACGCCCGCACCTCGCTCGTGACGGGAAAAGACTTCTGCAACGTGCCGCTGACCTATGCCTGCCAAGAGACCCACGTCATCAGCATCGCCATCAGCCACCCCAGCGAAGACAAGAACGTCAAGAACGCCACGTCCTCGTCGAGCATGGCGAACGACGTGATGTGTGACGCCACGGGCATCGTCACCTCGCCTCCGGACGAGGACTGCACCTACGACAACGTCGTGCACTACGCCTACAACCACGACGCCCGGTCGGACCTCTCCGACACCCAGAACATCATCACCCACACGATCGCGATCAAGGTCGGCGGCGCCTCTGTGGCGGAGTCTCTGTACGGAAACTCCGTGGACCAGATCAGCAACGAGGGTGTGTACACCGTCGCCAACTCCGGCGATGAGATCCTCGGCAAGATCATGACGATCATGGGCTACATTCGCGCGGGATTTTATTCCCGCTCGTCGCCCGTGGTCTCCGCCGATGGTGAGTACGTCATCTACTCGTTCTACGAGATCAGCGGCGACAACCCCCTCGCTGAGGGCCACGTCCGCGCGTACCGTGTTGGGACGGACCCTGCGGACCTGACCACCTACGGTCAGGTCATCGACAGCGGCAACACCCAGTTCGGCGGCGCGGACTGGGACGCGGGCGATCTGCTCGTGTCTCGCCCGGTCATCACCTCGGAGTCCAACCCGGATGACCGCGACGGTCTCGGCCAACGCGACATCTACACCTTCGTCGAGGAGATGATGGTGCTCTCGGGCGAGGCCGTCTACAACGAGGGCAACGACGATCACCGCATGGGCTTCGACTATGAGTTCGTCGAGGCCGTCGCCAACAACATGGGCCACCTGCCCTACTTCTTGGACAACACCGACGCCGACTCAAACGGCTGCGCCGACACCACCGCCTACGATCTCAACAAAGACGGCTGTGATGTGGACGCCGACGACATGCAGGCCCTCGTGGACTTTGTGCGTGGTCTGCCCAGCGCCGAGTTCCGTTACCTCGACCAGCAGCGCGGGTACTGGAAGCTCGGCGACTCGCCCCACGCCTCGCCGGTCGTGGTGAGCGCGCGCAACAACGTCTTCTCCACGGACCCCACCTACCGCAAGTTTGTGCAGGGTCTTGAGGCGAACGACATCCCCGACATGGTGTACATCCCGGCCAACGACGGGATGCTGCACGCCTTCCGTCTGTACGACGACCTGAGCACCACCGCCGCTGCCAGCACCCACGGCTCCTCTGAGGACGCCGACGAGGCGGGCGAGGAGCTCTGGGCCTGGATCCCGGCGTACACGATCTACCGGGAGGAGCACCGCGACGAGACCTGGTCCGGCGGCCTCATCGACATGATGTGGTACGGTCGCACCTTCCTGTTTGACGGCAGCCCCGTCGTCGAGGACGTCTGGATTGACGGCTTTAACGATGGCGTGGCTGACGGCATCAAGTCCAGCGACGGCTCGGAGTGGCGCCGGGTGCTCGTGGTTCAGCAAGGCCAGGGCGGCCCGGTGACCTTGGCGCTGGACATCACCGACCCCATGGACCCGCGCTTTCTGTGGGAGTACTCAAACTCCATGGACCCGGAGGCCCAGGCGTATACTGTGTCTCGTCCGGTGATCGCCAACGTCTACAACGCCGAGTCCGCGGACCCGAGCGAGTACAAAGACACCTGGGTCGCGATGTTCGGCTCGGGCCGCGCCGTGCCCATCGGCAGCGCCACGACGGACTACTACAACACGGCTGAGGCCGAGATCTACATGTGGCACATCGCGGCGGACTATTGGGGTACGCCGTCTGTGTCGTATGACCTCCAGGGCAGCACCGGCCACCCCGAGAACACGACGAGCGCGCTGGACAGCGACGGCGACGGTCGTGATGAGTACGGCTACATCTCCGGCTCCTTGGCGGTCGTGGACGTAGACAGCGACGGCGACGTGGACGTGATGTATTTCCCGGTCACGGCCTCCTACGAGCCCTCGGACATGGGCGACCCCGACGGCGACGGCGGCTCAGGCACGGCGGACGTGGCCGATCCGGGCTACACCTGGATGTACAAGGCGATCATCAACACCGCCGATCCCGAGCACCCCACCTGGTGCGAGTTCTACGATCCCAACGATTATGTCGGGATGCGCCCCGAGGTGTATTACGCCGCCACGACCTCCTGGCACTCCGACGGAGCGCTCGGTGTGTATTGGGGCACGGGCACCCCCTACGATCGGGACTCGACGGAGAAGGGCTATTTCTTCGCCGTGAAGGATCCCGAGCCCCTGGCCTGCGCCGCCGCCGTGCCGATTGAGGACTGTGGCGCCGCTGGCGCGTATGAGCTGACCTCCGGGGAGGGCCTCACCGCCGACCCCGTGATCTACGCCGGGACTGTGTACTTCTCGACGTATATCCCCGCCTCCGACCGCTGCACGGCGGGCGAGGGCCGGATCTACGGCTTGAGCTACAAAGACTGCGAGGGCGCGATCGACACAGACGGCGATGGCGCGGGCGACGCCTCCTACATCACCGTGGCGGGGTATCCCTCCTCGGTGGCGATCTCGGAGACGGGCTCATTGTTCTACGGCAGCTCCAACCCCGACACCTCGGGCACGGCCGCCGTGGGCAACCTCACGGCGATGACCGATCCTTACCTCGGCACGAAGATGATGGGTCTCCGTGAGGTGTTCTGAGCCCGGTCTGCTCGCGTTCGTTCTGCTCCTCGGCGCCTGCGCCGGGGGGCAAGACGACGTGGGCGTGAAGGACGCGCCCAACGTCGATGACAGCGACGTGCTGGACGACAGCGCCTCGGACGACAGCGCCTCGGACGACAGCGGCGACGACAGCGCCTCAGACGACAGCGGCGAGCCGGAGACCCCGGGCTGGTCGAACCTCGTCTTCCCGCTGATCCAAGCGCGCTGCGACGACTGTCACGATTATTGGGGCCCGGAGTCCGCGCTCGCGTACCAGCGCCTCACCGAGACCCGCGGCGCCGAGCCCGCCTTGGTGACCCCTGGAGACGCGGCGGGCAGCGTGTTTTACCAGAAGCTCGGCCCGACACCGCAGAAGGGCGGCCAGATGCCCCTGCAGGTGCCCGAGATCTCGGAGGCGAAGATCGCGGCCATCCGCGACTGGATCAACGACGGCGCCCCCGAGGACCAGCTCTGGACCGTGTTTGGTGAGCTGTACAAAGGCGCGGGGAGCTGCTGGAACTGCCACCGAAGCTGGGGGGAGGCCGGGCCGACGAACACGAGCGCGCTCCAGGCGACCTTGCTGAGCCGCAGCGTCGGGGGCTACACCCTCGTGGTGCCCGGTGACGCCGATCGTTCTCTGCTCTACCTCAAGCTCGTGCCCAGCGAGGTGCCCTTCGGCCAGGCGATGCCCTTGAGCTACTCGTTTGTGTCGGATGAAGACCTCGCCGACATCGCCGAGTGGATCGACGCCGGGGCGGCCTTCGACTGAGCGAGCGGCCGCCGGGGCATCACACCTCAGCCCCGACGCCGCCGCGCGCCCAAGAGGCCCGCCAACACGAGCGGGCTCAGCCACAGCGCGGCCTTGTCGCCGCCGTCGCGACAGCCGCAGCCCGTCGCGATCTCTTCAGGGCCGAGCTGCTTGGGGATCACGGTGCGGGTGTTGGAGGTGTTCGCCGCGTCGTGGTGGAGGCTCGCCCACTGGATCTCTTGGTCGGCGTGGCCTTGGGTGCGCCAGGCGAAGATCTGGCCCTCGCGGGTGGTCACCACGACCTCGACGTAGCCGTCGCCGTCGACGTCGCCGACGGCCGGGGAGCCCAGGAGCCACTGGCCGGTGTTCTTGGGGAAGCCCGGGGCCTCCACGCCGTTCATGTCCCAGGCGTGGACCAAAGACCCGGCCGAGGCGTAGATCACCTCGGGGAGCCCGTCGCCGCTCACGTCCGCGATGGCCGGGGCGACGAGGAACTGGAAGTCTTCGATCTGCCGGGGGAAACCTGGCAAGAACTCGCCCGTGGCGCCGCTCCAGGCCGCGATGACGTGCTGGAACTCCACCGCCGTCGTGAGCGCGAGGCCCACCAAGGCGTAGGAGCCGGAGCCGCCGAGCACGAGGTCCTTCACGCCGTCGCCGTCGAGATCACCCACGGCGGGGTTGTTGGACAAGGCCACGAAGGAGGGCTCGTCTGTGTTGGTTTGCTCGCCGTACTGATCGCTGAAATACGTCAGCGGCAGCACCTCCTCGCCGTTGTGATCCTTGACGCCGGTCTGGCCGATCATGATCGGGTCGAGGAGCTCCATGTCGTCGTCGCCGTCGAGATCAAAGATCGCCGGGGTGGCGGGGTGGCCCTCGCCGATGATCGGCAAGAGCGCGGCCACGGCGACGAGGCCCGAGTCTTGAATCGGCCAGCCGGGGAGCAGCGCGCCGGTCTTGGCGTCATAGGCGAAGGTCACGGAGTCGCGGCCGCCGCGCACGGTCTCGTTGTTGCCCAAGATCAGGTCTTGGTCGCCGTCGCCGTCGAGATCACCCACGGTCACGGAGTTGATCGAGCGCGCGCCGCTCTTGCCGCAGTTCTCGGGGTGGCAGACCTCGATGGGGTACGGCGCCACGGCGGCCCCGGCCTTGTCCATCACATACAGTCGCCCGTCGAAGGCGGCGACGATGATCTCTCGGGCGCCGTCGCCGTCGAGATCGACCAGGGTGGGCGCCCCGGCGATGCCGGTGTCCCAGAGGTTCGTGCGCGACAGCTCGCTCTGGGCGCGCCCGAGGATCTGCACCGGGAAGCCCGCGCGGGGGGCGCCGGTCTCGTCCCAGGCGTAGATCGAGCCCGAGAGCCCGGCGACGACGATGTCCGCGCCGCCGTCTCCGTCGAGATCGGCCACGCCGGGGCTGGCGAGCACACCCTCGGTGGGCGTGGGCAGCGCGCCGGTGGCGTAGGCCGGGGCGTCGGGGGCGACGAAGCGGGGGTCGGCGCCGGTGGCCACGGGGAAGCCGGGCAGGTTCTCTCCAGCGCCATTCAGCACAGACACCACGCCCGAAGACGACACGGTGACGATCTCCAGCACGCCGTCGCCGTCGAAGTCTACGAGCACCGGGCTGGGCTCGCCTGATGCGCCGAGGGCCTTGGGGAAGCCGGGCAAGAGGCCGTCGTCGTGAATCACCCACACGCTGCGCCGGGCCTCGGCGACGAGGCCCTCGTCATCCACCACGGTCAGCCGCGCGGTGACCAAGGGGGCGTGAACCCGCTCCACCCGCGCCAACATCGTCTCGTCGATGTCGCCTTCGGGGGTGTTGACGCGGTCCAGCGACGGGATCGGCAGGGCGATGGTGGTGTTGACGGGCTCGGAGGCGTCGCCCGAGGCCAGCGGTGTCCAGGACTGGGGGTCTAAGCCCCGGCCCCACTCCAAGGTCCAGGTGAACCCTTCGGCGCGGGAGGCGTCGGCCTCGATCACGAAGCCCAGCTCGCCCCCGGCGTTGCCGTTGTTGAACTCAAACCACTCCGGCGACACAAACCGCGCCGTGGGCGGGATGCGGCCGTTCACCACCTCGACGACGCCCAGCTCGGTGTTCACCCGGCCGTGGCCGTAGTAGGGATCCCAGCCCTCGCGGCTGGGGTAGGTGCGGGCCTCGCTCAGCTCGTCGTCGGTGAGCCAGACGTCATCGACGTTGAGCATCACGAGCTGGCGAATCTCTTCAGGGGTCAGCTCAAGGCCGACGTCTAAGGCCGCGCTGTGCAACAGCCCCGCGACGCCGATGATCTTCGAGACCGCCCCGGTGGCGCAGCCTTCAGACGGCGCCACCACGTCCAGACGAGGACCGTAGTTGTTGCAGTTGAAGAAGTTCATGTAGGAGTAGACGCCGCTCTCTTCGCTGCCGGTGTCGCTCCGGATGGAGTGAACAAACAGCACGTCACCGAACACGCCGGGGTAGTTGCGGTGGTAGGCGTTCTCGTCGCCGGCGGCGGCGATGATGAACACGCCGCCTCGCCGGGCGTACTCCAAGGCCTGGGGGATCTCCGCCGGGCTTGAGAGCGCGCCGATGGCCATGCCCATCACGTCGGCGCCCATGTCCGTGGCGTAGGCGATGCCCTGGGCGATGCGGGTGCCGTCGGTGATGAAGGTCTCGCCGAGGCGAATGGGCAGGATCGCGCAGTTGGGGCACACGCCGATGGCGCCGCCGTCGCCGCCTTCAGCCGCGCCCTCCTCCATGACGCCGGTGCCGTGGGTGCCGTAGCCGTCGTCGTAGGTCGAGAAAGGGTTGTTGTCGTTCTCGTAGAAGTCCCACCCGGCGAGGTCATCGACGTAGCCGTTGCCGTCGTCGTCGAGGCCGTCGGAGAAGGTGGCGATGAGGTCGGAGGGGTCCAACAAGCCATCCGCGCGGTCGTCGCCGGCCGACGCGCTCACCCGGGCGTCGTCCGCCCAGTCGGCGATGTTGTACAGTCCGTCGCCGTTCGTGTCGCCGCCCTCGACCTCTTCGCCGTCGGCGTTCATCGGCCAAGGAAGCTCCTCGGCGTTGAGGCGGATCTTGTTGACGATGTTGCGCTCGTCCCACAAGATGCCGGAGTCGCCGACGGCGATGAGCACGTCGAAGCGCCCGGTGCTCTCTCGCCAGGCGCGGTCGGCGGAGATGCCCGCGCCCAAGACCAGCTCATCGGGGCGCACGCTGTCCCGGGACTCGGCGGGCACGTAAGAGAGCAGCGACCAGTCCTCGCTCAGGTCGTTGGGGCACAGCGCGACGGCGTCCTCTTCGCCACACTCGGGGAAGGTGGGCAGAGGCAGCTCTGCGCGGGCGGGCAGCGCGAGCAGCGCGACGACGCCGAGGAGGAGGGTGAGAGAGCGAGGGCGCATCGGCGAGTGCTCCAAGAGCGGGGTCCACCATCCTAACAAGGCTGGGGCGGGGTTATGTGAAACCTACTTCAACTCCGGTGGCCCATGAACTTCGAGCTGCGGCACTTCTTCCCCTGCGACAGCGCGACCTTGTGGTCGGTCATCCACGATCCGGCTTACCAAGAGGCCGCCAACCAAGGTGTGGAGATTGATCGGGAGACCTTGGAGGATCGCGCCGTCGCCGGGGTGCGCACGCTGCGGGTGCGCTACAAGCCACGAAAGCCCCTGCCCTCGCCCGTCGCCCGGGCCTTGGGCACCGAGACGCTGAGCTACGTCATGGAGCAGCGCTGGACGCTCCAACCGCCCCAGCACATGCGCTGGACGCTCACCCCCGACGTCGGCGCCGAGCGGGTGCGCTGCAAGGGAGAGCTCAAGGTGCACGCGCTAGGCGACGACGAGTGTGAGCGGGTGATCACCGGAGAGCTCACCGTCTCGATCCCCATCGTCGGCGGCAAGATCGAGCAGAAGGTCATCGAGGAGGTCAAGGCGAGCTATGTGCGCTCCGCGGCGACGCTGCGGGAGTGGGTGATCCGCCGCAAGACGGAGGCGACGCCGTGATCGCGCTGGGTCTGCTGCTGTCGCTCCAGGCCGCCTTGGCCCAGACCGCGCCCCAAGACCAGGCGCCGCCGCCGCCAACGCCAGCCGTCGAGGTCGTGATGTCGGGCTTCGCCTCTGATGACGGCCAGGCCCTCGTGCTCGTGTTTGAGGGTGAGGCTGGCTTCCCCGTAGACCTCAAGCGCGCCGCCCGCACCGCCAACGCGCCGATTCAGGGCGGCCGCGCCACCCTCCGCCTGGGCCTCCCGCCGGGCACCTACGCCTTGGCGATCATCCACGACGAAGACAAAGACGGCGACCTCGACACCTTCTTGGGCATCCCCACCGAGGGCCTGGGCTGCTCAAACAACGCGAAGGGCAGCTTCGGGCCGCCGCCGTTCAGCGCCGCCAAGTTCACCGTCGGCGCAGCGGGCGCCAAGCAGGCGATCACGATGGTGTACATCGGCGGCTGAGGCTCACTTCTTCTTCGTCTTCGCCTCTTCTTCTTCGGCCTCCCGGGCGAGCAGCCGGGGCATCTCTTCGCCCATCTCCTCGAAGCCCTTCTCGCCGGGGAACGGCACCTTGTGGTCGCGGATGCGCCGGGCCCGTTTGCCCATCTCCCCGGAGCGGGGGTCGCGGCTGCGCGGCGCGGGCAGCACGGCGATGATGCGCGCGGCCTCGTCCTCGGTGAGCGACTTCGCCGATTTTTTGTACCACTTCTGGGCCGCGGCCTCGCCGCCGAAGGTCAAGGGGCCCATCTCGGCGACGTTGAGGTAGAGCTCCAAGATGCGCTCTTTGGGGACGAGCAGCTCCAGCAAGAAGGTGTAGTAGGTCTCTAGGCCCTTGCGCACCCAGCTTCGCTCTTGCCACAAGAAGACATTGCGGGCGACCTGCTGGCTGATCGTGCTGCCCCCGCGTAAAGATCCACCGTCGCGGTTGGACTCCAGGGCGTCGACGATGGCGTGCCAGTCAAAGCCGTCGTGGTGCCAGAACCAGCCGTCTTCGCTGGCGACGGCCATGCGGGGCAGGTGGGCGCCGAGCGTCTCCAGGTCGGCGCGTTTGTAGCGGGGCAGGGCCCAGTCGCCGGTCTCCTCATGCTGGGCGAAGATCTGGTCCACCATCGTCAGGGTGAACAGCGGGGTCACCCAGCGCACCGAGGCGACCTGCACGACGCTGAACAAGAACAGGCCGAGGCCGAGGCGAAGGCTCCAGCGGAGGAGGCGCTGGCCCCAGCCGCGGAGACGCGGGCTCCATCGGGACCCAAGGCCGGACGCCGCGCTGGGCTTCGCGGCGGGCTTCGTGGTGGGCTTCTTGGGGAGGATGGCCATTGGGGCGGCGCTGTATCCCGGCGCGGCCAGGGCGGGTATGGGGGATCAGATCCAGGGATCCGCGTCGGGCACACCTTGGGCCTGGAGCGCCCCCCGAATCGTCGCCAGGGGCGCGGTGAGGCCGTCGTCGGCGCCGAACTCGCCCTCGGTCTGCTGAAGGGCGGTGAGCGCGGCCTGGACGGCGGCGGCCTGGGCCTGGAGCAGCTCCAACAGCGCCGCGAACGGCGCCGGGTCGGGGGCTCGGCGGGCGGCGCGCTCCACGTCGGCGATCCGACGGCGCAGCCACCACAGGTGCGGCGCGCTCTCTAGCTCAACGCCGTTCAGCCGGGCGTAGAAGCTCGCCCGCAACAGCGCCCGGTGGTCGTCGAACATCGCCTGGCGAACGCCTACGATCGTCGCGTCCACCGCCGCGAGGCGCTCCCGCCGCCGGGACTCCGCGACGGCCACGAGGCCCAGGCCGATGAGCGAGAGCAGGCCAAAGGGGACCGAGCCGACGAAGATCACCATCACGAAGTTCGCGAAGAACAGGCCGAAGCAGAAGCTCAAGAACAACAGCGCCCACACCCAGTTGGGCACGCCGCCGGTCTTGAGGCCGTGGAGTTGGCCCAAGGCCCGGCGCTCGTCCTCCAGACCTTCCAGCGCGTGGGCCGCCTCGCGGAGCCGGGGGATCGGCGCGGCGGGGCCTTCAGTCATCGGCGCGGGGAGATCCGCCAACAGGCCCGCGGCGAGCAGGTGGTGCTGCCAGGCGCGGGCGTCGGAGCGGGGGCTGAGCGCGGCGTCTTGCTCCGGGCTCAGCACGATCCGTCGTCGGATCTCCCGGCGGTGCATGGCTCAGCCGAAGCGCGGCGCCGTCGCCACGAAGGCCGGCAGCGCGTTGATCGCCGACAGCCAGCGGGCGAGCTCGGGGAACTCGTCGATGGGCAGCCCAGTCATCGCGGCGTAGGTCAGATCAGCGCCGATCATGAAGTCGGCGACGGTGACGTTGTCGCCGAGCAGCCAGGCCCGGCCCGTGAGCTGGGTGTTGAGCACGCGGCTGTACTTCCGCACGTCGTTGAGCGCGGACTGGACCCGGGCGTCGTCGGGGGCGCCCATGTTGAACATGTTCTTGAGCAGAAGCTCAAAGTTCAGCACGCCCAGGGGCTTGGACCAGTGGTTCGCCTCCCAGAACATCCAGCGCAGGGCGTCGTAGCGGGCCGCGCCCTCGGGGAAGAAGCTGCGGTCGCCGGAGGTGTCGGCGAGGTAGGCGGCGATGGCGTTCGACTCCCAGAGCTTGAGGTCGCCGTCGACCAGGGCCGGGATGGCGCCGTTCGGGTTGATCGCCAGGTACTCCGGGGTGCGCTGGGCGCCTTTGGAGAGGTCCACGACCTCCACGTCGAGCTGGAGCTGGAGGTGGTGAACGACGGTGGTGACCTTGCGGCCGTTGTTGGAGAGCGGGTTGGTGTAAAGCTTCATCGGGGGCTCCGTGGCGGGGTGCTGGCTCGCGCACTCTATCGCCACCCTCGACCAGAAACCACCCGCCTAGCGGCAGCGCGCCGCCCCCGCCTCGGCCTGGGCGCGCTCGTCTCCGGCCAAGGCCCCGGCGGCGGCGAGGTACAGCCCTTGGGCGCCGAGGCGGTCTCCTTCGGCCTCCAGGCGCTCGGCGAGGCTCAGCTCGATGCGGGCGGCCTCGTAGATGCGCCCGGCGCGGTGCAAGAGGCGCAGGCGGTAGGCGTCGGGAAGCTCGGGGTCGGCCTCTAAGGCGGCGGAGGCCCAGCGGCGCACCGTGGACGGGCGCAGCGCCCGCACGAGCACCTCGGCGGCCCGGCGATGGAACAGGCGCAAGAACGCCGGGGGCCCCGGGGCGGTGACGACGAGCCCCGAGCCGAGGAGCGCGTCTACGGTCTCGTCCACACGCCCGGGCTCCAAGGCGCCGGTGCTGCGCAGCATCCCCCGGGTGCCGCAGCCGCCGAGCGCGGCCAAGGCGTCGAGCAGGCGGCGGCCCTCGGGGGTCGTGGACTGGGCGCGGTCCCGAAGAGACGCCGCGAGGCGCTCGGGGATCGGCAGGTCGGCGCCGAGCTCCACCTCTCTCCCCAGGCCCGGCGCGATCTCCCAGCCCGCGTCTCGGCGACGCACCCGCCCGCTCTGCAGCCAGCCGCGCAGGGTGTGGGTCGCGAGGAGCGGGTTCCCGTCGGAGGCGTCCGCGAGCAGCCGCGCCAACACCCCGGCGCCTTCGCCGAGCAGCTCGTGCAGGTCCGCCTCGCTGAGCGCGCCGAGCAGGCGCAGGTGAAGGCGATCCTCGGGCAGCGCGGGCTCCCGCCGGGCCGTCGCGATCATCCCGACCCCCGGGGGCAGCTCCGCGAGGAGCAGGGCCGGGCCGAGGTGGTCTTGTTCGCCGAGATCATCGTTCACGACGAGGCAAGGCGCGGCGGGGCCGAGGCGCTGGGCCAGCTCGGCGATGAGCTGGTGGGGGCAAGGCTCGTCCTCCACGCGGCGCTCAGGGGTCTCCGTGGCGCCGCCGGGGGTGACGAGCACGCAGCGGTTGAGCTGGTCCAGCGGCGTCGCCCCCCGGGGGAGGCGCAACAGCGAGAAGCCGCGCAAGAGCGCCAACGAGAGCGCCTCCTCGATGAGCCGAGACTTGCCCGTGCCCGCCTCGCCCACAAACACCAAAGGGCTGGGCCGCTCTCCGCGCGCGGCCTCGTCCAAGAGCGCGCCCACGGCGCGAAGCTCGGCCTCACGACCGACGAAGGCGCCGCCGAGCTCCCCCGCGCCGCTCTCTTGGGGCTCCCCGGCGAGGGCCTGCTCGATGAGCGCCTTGGCGTCGAGGGCGCGCTGGGGGCGATCCGCTGGGTCTACCCGCAGCATCGCCAAGACCACCGCCGAGAGCGCCGGGGGCACGCCGGGCTCGCGCAGGTGCGGCGGGCTCGGCGCCTGGGTGAGCTGCTGGCGGAGGAGCTCGACGCCGCGCAGCCGACCCCAGGGGAGCTGACCCGTCAAGAGCTGATAGAGCAAGGCGCCGCAGGAGAAGAGGTCCGCCGGGGGGCCCAGCTCGCGGCCCGTGGCCTGCTCCGGGGCCATGTAGCCGACGGTGCCCGCCCGGCCGTGCACCCCGAACGGCGCGGCGAGGCCGAGGTCCAACAGGCACACCCGCCCGTCGTCCTCGACGAGCACGTTCGACGGGGAGAGGTCCCGGTGGATCCAGCCGCGCTGGTGGATCGTGTCGAGCACCTCCAAGAGCCGCAGCGCCGGGCGCACGACGGCGACGAGCTCCGGGGAGGCGGGCCCGCCGGTCCATGGGGGCAGCGGGGCGTGGTTTGGGCGCAGCGGGCGGCCGTTGAGGCGCTCCATGACGAGGTAGGGCGTGCCGTCGTGCACCCCGGCGTCCGTCGCGATCACCACGGACGGGTGGCGCAGGGTGTTCAGCGCGCTCCGCTCCCGATGAAAGCGCGCGAGCACCTCCTCGCCTTGTCGGGTAAACAGCTTGAGCGCGAGGGGTCTTTGGCCCTCCCGCACCGCGAGCACGACGCCGCTCGACCCTTGGCCGAGGATCCCCTCCACAACGTAGCGCCCTGAGATCTGCTCCCCAGGCTCGGGAACACGGACGCTGGCCGGATCGTTTCGGATCGTGGTCACGTTGTGGTTCCTCGTGCTCAATAATAGATTCGGAAACCTATATGCGTGGATCGTCTTTGGCGAGCAACCCGACCACCGAGACCCTCGACGAGAGCAACCCAGGACGCCGGGTCCCCGCCCAGGTGACCTTTCGTCTTGTTGAGCTGTGGGATCGTCGTGGCGTCGTCAGCGAGGCGGCCTGGGAGATCACCGGGCCGCTGACCATCGGCCGCTACGCCGACGTGAAGATCAACGATCCGTCGGCGAGCCGTGAGCACGCCCGGGTGCAGCCCAGCCGCAAGCCGGGCCTCGCCTTGGTCGTCGATCTCGGCTCACACAACGGCACCTGGGTGAACGGCGTGCGGGTGGACCGCGCGCTCGTCGGCGTGGGCGACGTGGTGCGCATCGGCCGCACGCTCTACGCCATCGACGAGGTCGGCGCCGAGGCCGGCCGCCTCGCCAAAGACATGGGCGCCCGGGCCGGGGCCATGCTCGACCTGCTCTCACCCTTAGAGAAGTTCGCCAAGTCCGACACCCGGGTGCTGCTCACGGGCCTGCCCGGCGTCGGCAAGCAGGTGCTCGCCGAGGCCCTGCACCGCGCGTCCGAGGTCGAGGGCCCCTTCGTCTCGGTCAACTGCGCCCGGCTCGACCGCGACACCACCGACTCCGAGATGTTCGGGCACCTCAAGGGCGCCTTCACCAACGCCTTCCGCGACCGCGCCTGGCTCATCGCCCAGGCCGACGGCGGCACGCTCTTTCTGGACGAGATCGGCGAGCTGCCCCTGGACTCCCAGGCCCGGCTGCTGAGCGTGCTCCAGGACGGCGTCGTGCGGCCCTTGGGCGCCGACCGGGGCGCCCCCGTCGAGTTCCGGCTGATCTGCGCGACGAACGCCATCTTAGAGGCCGCCGTCGCCCAAGGCACCTTCCGCGCCGATCTGTACCACCGCATCGCCGAGTGGCCGGTGAACCTGCCGCCGCTCTCGGCGCGCACCGCCGACATCCCGGCGATCCTCGCGAAGCTCGGTCACCCCCGCCTGGAGCGCTTCACCACCCGCGAGGCCCTCGTGCTCGCGTCGTGGCCGACGAACGTGCGCGGCCTCGTCTACGCCGCCCGGCGCCTGGCGATGGCCGACTCAAGCCCCGAGCCCCAGCGCATCCTCTTCCCCGGCGGGATGCGCAACCGGCCCTCGGCCTACTCGCCGCCGTTCTCGCTGCCCGAGAGCGCTGAAGAGCTGGAGCTCCTCATGGCGACCTTTGAGGGCAACGTCTCCGCCGCCGCGCGCCACGTCGATCGTTCCCGGGAGATCGTCTACCGGATGCTCACGCGCTTCGGCCTCGGCGACCGCAACTAAGGCGACCGCCGAGGGCGGGCCGAGGGCCCCCGACGACTACTCGTCGAGGCCCTTGGTGATGTGGAACTCCACGCGCCGGTTCTTCTGTTTGCCTTCAGGCGTGCGGTTCGTGTCGATGGGGCGGGTCTCGCCGAAGCCGGCGGTCTCCATCCGGCGGGCCTCGATGCCCTTCTCCAGCATGTACTCAAAGACCGCGTCGGCGCGGGCCTTGGAGAGCTTCTGGTTGGCGTCGTCGCTGCCGTCGCTGTCGGTGTGGCCCTCGATGCGGATGGAGATCTGGGGGTAGTCCCGCATGACCTGCACCACGTCGTCGAGGATCGGGTAGCTCACCGGGCGGATGATGGCTTTGCCCGTCTCGAACTGGATCTGCTCGGAGATGACGATCTGCTTGTTGGCGACCTTGACCTTCGAGGGCTTGGTGTCGGGGCAGCCGTCGTCGTCCATGTACTCGTTGACGTTCTCGGGCTCCAAGGGGCACTTGTCGACCGGGTCCAAGAAGCCGTCGCGGTCGGTGTCGAGGATCGGGCAGCCGTCAGGCGCCGGGCCGGGCTCGGACGGGCAGCGGTCGACCGGATCCATGTAGCCGTCGCCGTCGGTGTCCGTCGGCGGGCAGCCTGAAGGCGGCGGGCCGGGGATCATCGGGCAGGCGTCCTGCACGTCCACCAGGCCGTCCATGTCGTTGTCGGGCTCGGGGCAGCCGTCGAGATCGGCGTAGCCGTCGAGGTCTTCAGGGTCCATCGGGCAGGCGTCAGCGGCGTCGAGGATCGTGTCGTTGTCGTTGTCGGGCTCGGGGCAGCCGTCGGTGTCCTTGAAGCCGTCGAGGTCTTCAGGATCCTTCGGGCACTCGTCTACGTCGTCGAGGAGGCCGTCGTTGTCGGTGTCGTAGACGATGTCGGGGCAGCCGTCGTTGTCGGCGACGCCGTCGAAGTCTTCAGGCTCGCTCGGGCAGTCGTCTACGTCGTCGGTGATGCCGTCGCCGTCACGATCCTTGGGCAAGCAGCTCGGCGCGGTGTTGAGCGCGATGTAGGCGTTCTCCAGCGCGATGTCGAGGTGTTGGCGGGCCCGGGTGGGGTCGCCCTGCTCAAACTCAAGCTGGGTGAAGGCGATGTTGGACTCGGCGAGGGCGTACTCCCGAGGGGTACACTTCTTCGCGTTCAGCGCCGTGGCCTCCGCGTAGACACGCTCCACCTCGGCGAAGTCGCTCTGCAGAGTGTTGATGTTCACGCAGCCCGCCAGGAGCAGGAGCGTGAGCGGCCAGGGGAGCAGGCGCCCCGTGGAGCTGGGGGTCACTCGTCCCACTGGTCCTCCTCGTCCGTGTTGGTGGTCGGAGCGGTCGTGCGATCGACCTCCTCCGGCACGATGTCCTCGGCGTCTTCAAGGCTCTCCCGGGCCTTCGCGCGGTCGGCGGCGCCCTCGTCCGCGCTGCCGTAGCGGGCGATCTCTTCAGCGCGGCGGGCGAAGTTCTCCCCTTTCCGCGCGAGGTCTTCAGCGGCGCCGTAGTCCGAGTACCCCCACTCTTCCCGGGCCTTGAGCCGGTACTGTTCGGCGAGGGTGTGCTCGTAGATGGCCTCTTCAGCGGCCTGGGCCTCGTTGGCGTCGTGCCACGCCTCCTCCAAGGAGGCCAGCCGCGCGGTGGGCTTGATGGCGATGCAGCCGCTTGAGAGGCCAAGCGTGACCAGGATCAGAGCGGCAGAGGGACGGGTCATGGCGCTGCTCCAGCGTCGGGACGATCGTTATTGGAGCCGACCGGAGCGGGCGTGTCAAGGGGGGCCGCCCCCTTTCGCGGCGCGCCCGGCGCCGCCTCGACGTGCTCATGGGCGCCAGGGTCTTCAGGGACGGCCTCCAACGCCTCTTCGCTGGGGGGCAGGCTCGCCGCGAGCTCGATCAGCGGCGTGAGGTCAAAGACCGCCATGAAGTACCGGTTCGGCATCTCTTGGTCGGGCAAAGAGACCTCATGGGACGACCACGGCACATAGACCGGGCCGTCGGGCACCTTGTACTCGTTGCCCGGGTAGTCAAACCACGCCAGCTCGACGTGCTCTTCGGGGGTGATCTGCAGGGCCTCGGCGAGGCGGCGCACGACGTCGCGGTAGAAGATCGGGCCGCTGCGGGGATCGACGAGGTAGTAGCCGCGCTCGTGAACGACGAGGTGTTTGTAGCCGCCCCCCGCGACGAGACGGGCGAGCTCCTCGCGGTTCAAGAGGCTGAGGTCGGTCTGCTCCGGCTCGCGGGAGAGGCCGAGGAGCACGTCCTGGGCGGTCTTCCCGGCGCGGTCGGGGCGGGCGAGGTACCGCAGCCGCGCCGCGGCCTCACCGCCGCCCTCTTTGCGGAACACCGGGGGGATCGCCGGGGGCGTCGCCCAGGAGCGGAACACCTTGCGGCGGTGGGTGAGCTGGTAGAAGCAGATGAGGTCCTGCTGCTGGTCCAGGGGCAGCTCGATGATCCCGGCCTCCTCGTTGGGGTCGAGGGTCGTGTACCACTCGGGCACAAACAGGGCCGAGACCTTGAGCGGCGGGCGCCACATCGTCGGCTTGAAGCTGCCTTCAGCGATGGGCCCGATCTCCCAGCGGTAGAGGATCTGCAAGATCGTGCCCAAGATCGCGAGGCCCGAGAGCACACGCCGCCCCCACAGGCCGCCGGGCGCCCGGGCGAGGCCCAAGGCCACGAGCGCCACGGACGCCACCACCACCATCGCGCCCATTCGGTAGGGCCCGAACATACGCGCCATGCCCGGGATCCACTGGAACATGAGCGTGTAGGGCATCCGCAGCACCCACTCCCCGCCGAGCAGCAGCACCTCCGAGGAGTCGGCCTTGGCGCCGAGCTTCAAGAACGGCCCCAAGGTGCCCATGAAGAACACGGCGAAGACGAGCAGCCAGAACCGGCTCACCGGGCTGCGGCGCCCGGTCGGTCCCAAGGCCGGGAGCACGCCGAGCAGCAGCACGGCCAACGAGAGCGCCCGGGGGTGGCCGGGGTTGAACAGGTAGTCCACCGACCACGACGACATGATCGTGCGGTTCAAGGACGAGAGCACGTTCTCCTCATAGGTCGAGGGGCGCAGGGGCACCTCGCGGATCACGTCGTACTCGGGGAACGGCAAGAAGAAGCTCACCTCGGGCAGCTTCGAGGCCAAGGAGCCGCCGCCAGCGCTCGTGGACGTGGCGCCGCTGGACTCGCCCAAGATGTAGGGCAAGGCGAACATCCCCGCGACGAGGCCCGTGGTGATGAGCAGCGGGATCATCCAGGTGAGGCTGCGCTGGAGGAGGC
>JBEAVX010000891.1:0-5002 GCA_041160755.1 Pseudomonadota bacterium | reverse complement strand
GGCCTGGAGCAGCCGCCCGGCCTCGACGATCGTGGGGATCGGCGGGTGCGGCCCTCGGAACAAGAGCCAGGCCGTGGGCCTCGGGCGCCCGGCGCGTAAGGCGGAGGGCGGCCCGGGCAGGATCGCCACGTCACAGAGGCGTCGTTTGGGCTCCCCTGGGGCCCCAGGCGGCGCCGGGGAGAGCAGCGCGGCGAGGCTCGGCGCCTCGTTCACCGTGAGCCCGGCGAGGCCGAGGCGATCGAGGTGGGGCTGGAGATCGCTCTCTAGGTGAGCTCACCCCACGCGAGGCGGGTGGCGAGGTCATCCGGCGGCGGCGAGGTGAGGCGCACGGCGGCGAGCTCGCCCCGGGCGACGGCGCCGCAGAGCTCCGCCCGGCGCGGCGCGAGGGCCTCGCCGGGGATCGACACGATGGGCGGCAAGGGCAGGGGAGCCCCCTGGACGAGGGGCAGGCCGAGGCGCGCCGCGAGGGCCTCAGCGCCGTCGTCGGGGTGCCGCTGAACCACCGCCTCGGGCTGGGCGCCTTGAAGCGCCTCCAGCACCCAGTCCGCCTCGGGCTCGGGCCAGCGCCCATCGGCGCCCATCGGCCAGCCCTTCGCCTGGGCGACGATCTCGGCGGCGGCGACCAACACCGCCAAGGCGGCGCCGTCGGGGCGCTGGGTCCACCGGGCGCGGGCCTCGTCCACCATGGCCGCCAAGGCCCAGGTCTGCACCCAGGCCACCAACAGCGACGCGGCGGCCTCGCCGTCCCCTTCAGCCAAGGCGGCGCGGAGCTGGTCCCCCAAGGCCGCGCGCAGCTCACCGCGCAAGGCCGCGCTGGTGAACAGCCCCTCCCGCAGCCGCACGCTGAGGTTGATCTCCCCGGGGGCCTCGGCGGCGCCGGTCAAGTAGGGCCCCACGGGGCGAAGGACGAGGCTCATGGGGTGTCCTCCAGGCCGTCGCTCGGCGGCGCGAGCTCGGCCTCGACGGCGGGTCCGCCCACGGCGGGCACCCAGAGGTTCGAGTACACCGGCACGGTGCCCAGCGCGAGCTCGGCGAGGGGCAGGCGTCGGCCCAAGGATCGATAGTCGGGCCGCCCGGAGGAGTAGAGGAGGATGACGGGATGCTCCGGCGGGTAACGGCGCAGGAGCACGTCGCGCAGCTCGATCAACATCTGGGTGCTGTGCCGGTCGTCCAAGGCGTCGCCCCCGGCGGTGAACTCGCCGAGCTGGAACAAGAGCGCCGGGGTCTCGGGGTCGAGCGCCACGCCGTCCCGGGCGACGTTCCACGCGGAGTAGAGCTGCAGGCCCCGGTGCCCCGTCCAGTACACCCGGTCGAGCACCAGATCGACGAAGGACACGCCGTGCACCAGCCGCAGCGGGTGGCCTCGGGTGGCGCACAGCCGCCGGATGAGCAGCACCGCGTCGTTCACATAGAGCGGGCTCCCGGCGACGAGGTACACCACGTCGAGGCCGTCCTCAAAGGCCCGGCGCACCAACATCTTCGCGAGATCTTCATAGGCCTTGGGGCGATCCACCCCGGGCAGGCTGTAGAGGTAGTCCAGCGAGCGCACCGGCAGGCCCGGCGTCAGGCGCTCGGCGGCCTCTCGGGCGTGCGCGAGGCCATAGACCCGCGCGCCGCGCGCCAACGCGGCCTCCAGGTGCTGCATGGCCTCTAAGGTGACGTGCTCACGGCGCGCGGGGCCTAAACCGATGATCGTGAGGGGCATTCGCGCATCGGAGCACAGCCCGCGCTGGAGATCAAGGTGAGGGGGGCGCCGGGCTCGGCGGGGCCACCGCGCCCTCGACGGGCAGCCCCAGCGCGGCGGCTTCAGCCTCGGCCTTCTCCCGCGCCATCCGCTGCCAGAGGCTCTCCCGCTTGTGCGGCCGGTCGCCCTCACACACCTCACCCTCGGGGCACTCCTCCTCGGGCGGAGGCGGCGGGTGCTGGTGCGGGCAGCCCCCTTTGGGCGCGGTGCCGGGCAGAAACGGCGCGCTGATGCCCCGGCAGGTGCCGTTGGAGAGCAGGCCGGTCTGGGTGCAGACCCAGCGGCGATCGAGCTTGGGGCCGTCAAACTCCCGCTGGGGCAGGCCCTTCGTCGCGGCGTTCATCCACCAGCCCCACAAGGGCGAGGCGAGGTCGCTCGCGGAGGCGCCGATGCGCACCGGGGTGTCGTAGCCCAGCCAGACCACGCCGACGTAGTCCGGGGTGCCGCCGACAAACCACAGGTCCTTCTCGTCGTCTGTCGTGCCGGTCTTGCCCACGGCGGGCCCGGCGTACCCGGCGATGCCGCCCGTGCCCCGGCTCGCCCCGCCGGTGCCGAACTCGATCACCAAGCGCATGAGATCCCGCGTCACCGCGGCCACCTCCTCGGTGAACACCCGCTCCAAAGGCGCCCGGTCATCCAGGCGAGTGGCCCCCGAGGCGTCGATGGCCACGAGGATCGGGCTGCCGACCACGGCGAAGCCCCCGTTGACGATGGCGCTGATGGCCTTGCCCATCTCCAGCGGCGTGACCTCGGCCTGTCCCAAGGCGAGGCCCATCTCTTTGGGGAACTTGCTCGTGTCGAAGCCCAGGCGGGTGGCGAGCTGAATGAGCGGCTCGGGGCCCCCGGCCATGTCCAGCAAGGAGGCCGTCGCGATGTTCTGGGACCAGGAGAGGCCATAGGCGAGGCACACGCTGGGGCTGTACTCGCCGCCGACGTTGCGTGGGGTCCAGGTGGGCGCGTGCTCAAACTTGTGCGGCGCGTTGGAGACGGTGGTGGCCGCCGTGACGCCGGGGAGCTGCACGCCCAAGGCGTAGACCAGGGGCTTAAACGAGGAGCCCGACTGCCGCTTGGCCTGGGTGGCCCGGTTGAAGTCGGTGTGGGCGGTCTGATCGCCGCCCCACAAGGCCACGATGTTGCCCGTCTGGGGCTTCATCAAGACGGCGACGGACTGCAGGTCGCCCTCGCCACGTTTGCCCAGCACCCGCTGAAAGTACGCCGTGCGCTCGGGGACGAGCTTGTCGGTGGCGGCCTGGGCCACCAGGTCCAGCGCCGTGAACACCTCCAAGCCCGCGCCATAGACCACGTCTTGGCCCAAGGCCTCGACGAGCCGGGTGCGGCTGGCCTGCATGTACGCTGGCCATCGGGGCTCGGGGAGCGGGTTGGGGACAGCGCCGATGGGCTCCTCCAGGGCGTCCTTCACGTCGTACCCGGCCTCGCCCATGCGGGTGAGCAGGCGGTCCCGACGGGCCTTCACCACGTCCGGGAAACGGTCGGGGGCGTACCGGCCGGGAGCGGGCAGCACGGAGACGAGGGTGGCCGCCTGGGCCAAGCTGAGGTCCTTCGCGTCCACGCCGAAGAAGTGCCGAGACGCGGCCTGGAACCCACAGATCGAGTACGAGCCGCTCTGCCCCAGGTACGGCACGTCGAGGTACATCTCCAAGACGCCCTCTTTGCCCAGCTCTCGCTCCAGGGCCACGGCGAGGAGCGCCTCGCGGGCCTTGCGGTCGAAGGTCTTCTCGCGCTGCTGGGTGAGGTTCTTGGTGAGCTGCATCGTGAGCGTCGAGGCGCCCTGCTGGTAGCCGCCGCCCTTGAGGTTCGCGATCACGGCCCGGGCGACGCTGCGCACGTTCACGCCGCTGTGCTCGTAGAACTCCTCGTCTTCGCTGATGAGCAAGGCGTCGATGAGGTGTTTGGGGGCCTCCTCCAAGGGCAGGTGCTCCCGAACCTCACCCTCGGGGCCCACGAGCCAGCCCAAGAGCACGGGCTCCAAGGCCACGGGGCGGGTCCAGCCGTCTTTGCCCGGGGGCATCACGCCCTCGGGGAAACGCCCGCCGCGCGGGATGACCTCGCCGGTCTTGGGGCAGACCTCCCCCGCCGCTTTGGGGGGGCAGGACTCCGCGTAGCCGCGCTCCTTGGCGTGCTGGACGAGGCGGTCCTTGGGGAGATCCAGCGGGGCGGCGTCGGACCAAACCCGGGCCGGGAAGCTCCATCCGGCGTGGGCGACCTTGTGCCCGCGGTGGTCTTCAGCGAGCTGCTTGGCCTGGGCGCGGGCGTCCGACCAGGCGCTCGCCGTGATGACGAGCACCGGGATGAGGAGCGCGAGGAGCGTCCCGAAGACGAACCAGCGGAGCTTGGGGCGGGCCATGGCCGCACCCCTTATCGCCCTGCGGGCCGCGCCGTCGAGGCCCGGGCTTGTGCCTCTGGTGAAGCCGACGTAAAGGTGCGCTCCCAAACCCTGCTCCAACGCGCCGGAGGATCGATGTTTGCCCCCACCTGGCTCTACGATCGTGTCCGGGACTGGATGTCCCCCGAGCCGCGCCTCGCCTGGCTCCTCTGGCAGCTCCCCGACGCCAGCCGCGCGGTGGACCCAACCCCCGCCGCCGCCATGGCTGAAGAGGCCCTCACCCTGCTGGCCGCCAAGAACGAGCCCTGGGTCACCCTCTATGTGCGCCGCGTTCAGGCCCAAGCCGTCGCGCTGCGCGCCCTCGATCTGGGCCGTGGCCTGCCCCTCATCCACGCCGCCGTGAGCGCGGTGAAGGCCGGAGAGGGCGATGACTGCCCCCTCGCGGAGGGCTTCACCTTAGATCTCTGCGCCGCCTGGGCGCTCGTGGACGCCGAGGGCACCGCCGCCGAGCGGGAGCGCCTCGCCCAAGGCGCGCTGTTGGACATGAGCCGCCGCCACCCTCTGCGCGCTGAAGGCGAGGCCACCTTGGCCGCCGCGCTCCTCGATCTGGGCCGCGTCGAAGAGGCCCTGGCCCGCTGTCCGGTCCCCGAGGACGGCGACGATCACGGCCTCGCCCTGCGGGTGAAGGTGCTTCGGGCCTCCGGTCGGCTCACCGAGGCCCTCGCGGCGATCCCCGTCGGCGCCACCTCGCCGTGGTCCGCCGCCCAGCGCGCCGGGCTGCTCACGGAGCTGGGCCAACACGCCGCCGCCGTCGAGGCCCTGCCGCCGCTGGAGGAGGTGGAGCGCCTGCCCGCCGCGTGGCTGACCGCGGCCCAAGCCGTCTCGGACCTCGTCGTCGCCGGGGCGCTGCGCCT
>JBEAVX010000884.1:0-3455 GCA_041160755.1 Pseudomonadota bacterium | reverse complement strand
AGGCGCAGCGTCTCGGCGGCCAAGGTCTCGATGTGTCGTGAGAGCGGGTCGTCGCTCTCATCACAGTGCATGTCCACACGCAGGCCACGCGCCGCCGCCAGCTCACACAGAAGCCGCACAGAGGCCCGACCGTCCTCCATGGTGCGCTCGAAGTGGGGGATGCCGCCGACGACCTCGACGCCCATGTCCAAGGCGCGCTTGAGCAAGGTGAAGGCGTCGTCGCCGCCCTCGGTCGGTCTGTATCGCAGCACGCCGTCTTGGGGGAAGGCGACGAGCTGCAGGGTGAGGTAAGGCGCGACCTGACGTTTGACCTCCAAGAGCGCCTCGACGGCGAGCAGCCGGGGGTCACAGATGTCGACATGAGAGCGCACAAACAAGAGGCCTTGGGCGACCGCCCAGTCGCAGTAGCGCAGGGCGCGCTGAACCAAGGCGTCTTGGGTGAGCGTCGGCTTCAGCTCACCCCACAGGGCGATGCCCTCCAAGAGCGTGCCCGACTGGTTCACCCGGGGCAGGCCGTAGGAGAGCGTCGAGTCCATGTGGAAGTGGGCGTCGACAAACGGCGGGCAGACCAGCTCCCCGCCGACGTTCACCTCCCGGTGGGCCGAGGTCGCCAGGCGCGGCTCCAAGGCGCAGATGTGCCCTTTGACGACGCCGAGATCAAGCCCCGCGCGGCCGTCGGGCAGGGTGATGTTGCGCAGGATGAGGTCGAGCACGGCGCGGCTCCACAGCGGGGGTCCGCGCGAGAGTATACAACCTCGGCGTCACGGACACACACGGAGCCGGGCGGCGAGGGCCTCGGCCTCGGCGTCGATGCCCTCGGGCATCGCCTGGGCGCGGCTGAGGCGGATCCAGCCCCGGGGCTGGGCCGTGGCCGGGTCGGGGGGCGCCATCGCGCGCCAGAGCGCCTCGACGGGCGCCCAGTGCGGCGGGTACTTGAAGCGCGCGACGTCGAGGATGAGCACGCGGTCCTCGCCGGGGTGCCAGGCCGCCAAGGGGGAGTAGTGGCCATCCCCCGTCTGCCCCAGCGCGGCGCGGCTGTAGCCCGCCACGAGGAAACGCCCGGACGGCGCCCGGCAAGACGCCTCCAGATCGGCCCGAAACTGCGCCAGCGAGCCCGGCTCGGCGTGTTGAACCTCGGCGTCCGCCCCGTTGCAGCGGGCCAAGCAGGCGACCTCGCTCAAGGTGAGGCCCTCGGCCCGGGCGAGCTCCATGGCCTTGCAGCAGTCGAGGAGCTCCTCCCCGAACCACCGCCAGGGCCCGCGCCAGGCGCGCCCGGGGTCGATCTCCAGGGCGTTGAGCACGGTCACCAAGGTGCCCAGACCGCACCACGCGGGCTCGCTCTGGGTGTGGAGCTGGGCGACGAGGGGGAAGAACGACTCCGCGGTGCCTTGGCCCAGGGCCTCGGCCAAGAGGCGCCGGCCGTGGGGTGACGAGAAGTCGATGAGCTCCGCGGGCAGCGGGCGGCGGTAGAGCGAGCGGTCGGTGTTCATTCCAGGAGGCTAATCACCGCGCGGCCCTCACCCCAGCTCCCGCTCCATCCTCTCGACGGCGAACCGCACGAGGGCCTCCGCCGACATCCACAGCGCCGTCGCGCCGCCCACGGGCCCCGCCTGGACCTGCCCCGCCGCGATGAACGCGCGCATCACGTCGCCAAAATACCCCTCGGGCATCGCCTCGACGACGCCCTCGCTGGTGTCAAACTCCTCGATCTCCACGGGCTCGCCGCCGAGGGTGTAGCGCGCCCGAACCACCCGCTTGTTCGGCAGCCGCGCGAGGTGCTCGGCGTGGTGCAAGAGCGTGACGTGCTCCAGGTGAGACCCGAGCAGCAGCACCTTCCCCTGGGCCTCGACGAGCCGCGCCAACGGTGTGCCGGGGCCATAGCCATACTGGAGCGGGTGGTCGGCGCAGAACCACGCCGCCCGCCCACCGACGGCGACCATCGACGCGCCCGGGTTCGCCGAGCGTATCGCCCCCGGCCAGCGGCGCACGACCTCGGCGAAGACGCCATGATCCGCCATCGCCGGAGACCGGGCGAGGTCAAAGTCAGGGAGCTCCGCCGTGGGCTCAAAATCGACGTACACCAAGAGCGTGCCCTCGGGGCCGAGCACGTCCAAGAGCGCCTGCACGACGGCCTCGGCGCGGCCCCCCACGGCGCGCATCGAGGCGTGAACCATCACCACGTCACCAGGTTGAAGGCCGAGGGCGGCGAGATCATCGCTGAGCATAGGCGGGGCTCCTTTGGCGGGGGTGAGGAGCGAGTATTCTTGGGCGCGGCGGTCGTCGAGGGCCGTGGCTCGTCAGGTGCGGCGCGTGATAGGAGGACGCCGTGCGCGTGTCCGCGCAACAGGAGTTCGTGATGTCGTCCTTCCGAATCGAGCTGGCGAACTTTCGGGCGCTCAAGGGCCTCGATTGGAGCCCGGAGGGGGTGTGCCTGCTGTCCGGCGCCAACGGCGCGGGCAAGACATCCATGTTCGACGCGCTCCTGTTCTTGCGCACGCTGTTCACGATGGGGCACGAGGCGGCCTTTGGCCTCGTCGGCGCCGCCGCGCTCAAACACATCGGCAGCGCGCCTGAGGAGCCCGTCGAGCTGCGGCTGACCGTGGGCGATCTGCGCTGGGTGGTGCGGCTGCCGATGTCGGCCCAGGGGCTCAAGGGGGCGATCGGCGAGGAGCTGTACCGGGGCGACGACGTTGTGCTTCGCGCCGGGATGTTCCAAGAGGACTGGTCTGTCGGCGAGCAGCGCCTCCTTCGCGACGAGCGCCGCGCGTGCGCCAAGGTGTTGTGGGACCGGGGCGAGAACGACTGGATGGCGCCCCTGGCCAATTTCCTGGAGGATGTGCGCATTTACGACAGCTACTCGATGAGTAAGGTCGCCGAGCCGCCACCGAACGATGGCCCTTCAAGCGTCCTGCACAGCAGCGGGGCGAACCTCTGGGCCGTCCTCGCGGCCTGGAAGAGCTCTCCGATTCGGTTCAACGGCCAGTATGAGTGGGTGCTCGCCGAGGCCCGCAAGGCGTTCCCTGGGCTCCTGGAGTCCATCGAGTTTGAGCGGGGTCTCCCCTATCTGTACGGCCGTGGGGCGAAGTCCGTCGAGGACAGCTACCCGCCGAGCCGCGCGGCGAGCGGGCTGTTGACGGGGCTCTTGCACCTCACGGCGGTCGCCGGGGCCAAGCCGGGCAGCCTGCTCACGTTTGATGAGATGGAGAACCAGCTCCACCCCCACGCCATCCGGTCGATCCTCGCCGCGATGCGAACGCAGGCAGCCGAGCGCGGGCTCACCATCTTGCTCTCGACCCACTCCCCGGTGCTGCTCAACCAGTTTCGGGAGGTGCCGGAGCAGGTCTTTGTGTTGGGTCACGGCCGGGACGACAAGCCGACGCCCGCGCCGCTCACGGCGCTGTTTGATGAGGACTGGCTCGCGCACTCGGATCTGGGCGTGCTCTATGAGCAGCTCG
>JBEAVX010000851.1:0-4612 GCA_041160755.1 Pseudomonadota bacterium | reverse complement strand
TGCCTTGACGCCAGACGTGGTGGGTGCCCGAACGATCACCCGCGACGCGCTGGGCGATGTCCTGGGCGCTGAGCTGGGCCTGACCGCCGGGGCCGTTGTAGTGGAACGGTGAGGAGGGCGGCGGAGGCGGCGCCGGGGGAGGCGCGCCGGGAGGACCGCCCTGACCGGGGATACCACCGAAGGCGTTGTTGAGCTGCTGGCCCATCATCTGACCGACCTGCAGGCCCATGCCCGCGCCGACGAAGGCGCCGCCGGTGCCGGTGTTCTTCGCCGCGTCGCGCATGGCGCCGACGGCCTGGAACTGGGCGTAGCGGCCCACGTCGCCCATCATGTCCATCTCGCGCCGCTTGTTGAGGATGGCGCGGAGGTCGTCGGGCAGGTTGAGGGCCTCGACGGTGAAGTCGGTGAGGCCGATGCCGTACTTCTGCTCAAACGCGGGGCTCATGCGCTCCAAGAACGCCTGCTTGAGCTCAAAGAAGCCGCTGTCGAGCTGGTTGATGTTGAGGTTCTGCTCGACCGCGAGCTTCTTGCACGAGGCGCGGAAGGCCTCGACGAGCATCTTCTTGAGCTGCCCGTTGATCTCGGCGGTGGTGAACAGGCCGTCGGTGCCGACGACCTCCTCCAAGAAACGACCGGGCTCGACGATGCGGTACTCGAAGATGCCGTAGGCCCGCACCTCGATGCCGCCGTACTTGGGATCCTCGAACAAGAAGGGCGACGACGTGCCCCACTTCTGGTCGGGGAAGCGGCGGGTGGAGACGAAGTACACGTCACCCTTGTAGGGGTAGTTGAGCTGGTACTTGATCGCCTCGAAGAACGACGAGAGCGCCTTGGTGCGCGTCGAGAGCTCGTAGGTGCCGGGGCCGAAGACCTCGGAGAGCCGACCCTCGCTCACGAAGACCGCCGCCTGACCCGGTCTCACGACCAGCTTGCCGCCGTCTTGGATGGCCTGGTTGAAGACGGGGTAACGATAGACCAAGGTGTCGTTGGTGTCGTCCATCCACTGGATGACGTCCAAAAACTGCGCCTTGGCATGTCCCTTGAGGGTGTCCCAGATTCCCATGGTCACTCCGTGAAGTCCGGCGCCGCCGGTCGCAAAAGAGTAAACCCGAAGCGGTCGCGGGGCAATGGTCAAAACGACGGGGGTGGCGCTCTGCGACGCTCAGGGAAGGTCTAGGCAGGGGATCGCCGGGCTCTCGCCCACCTGGGCGCGGCGCCACCAGCCGGGCTCGCCGGGCTCGGTGAACTGGACCTCCCAGAACCGCAGCCGCACGGCCTCGGGCTCAGCGGGCAGCGGCGTCTCAAAGAGGGGCTGGATCGCCTCGGGGTGATGGCAGAGCCCCCGCAGCACGCCGACGACGTAGTCCGGCGCCCCGCGCTCAAAACGTAGGCCGTAGAACCAGAGCATGAAGTCGAGGCGCGGCTGGTGCGGGTGAACCACCGGCGGCGGCCGGTCGGGGTCTCCGGCCTTGTACGGCAGCTCGATCACCCGCCAGCCGTCGCGATCCTTCACCTCAAAGCTGGGCTCGATCCGCCGCGTCGTGATCTGGGCGAAGAGGTGGTAGTTGTTCACCAGCCGCCAGCGCGCCACACGCTCGGCGAGCTTGGGCGCGGGCTCCATCTCCGTGAAGCGGTGGAGCGCGAGCAAGATCGACAGCCCGACGTAGAGCGCGCCGATCGGCGTCGTCCACCGCCGCGCCGTTTGGGCGACCGGCGCCGGGGCCAAGCCGAGCCGCGCCCGGGCGGCCGCCCCCCACCGCGCGACGTCCTCCTCGTCGAGCAGGATCACCGAGATCGCCAGGGCGAACCAGCAGAAGAAGCCATAGTTCGCCGTCGCCATGTTCACGATCTGAAAGCTCGTGAAGGCAAACAGCGCCACCCGCCGGGTGAGGCGCGGGCCGAACACGCCCCAGGCGAGCACCCCCTCAAAGAACAGCGCCCACCAGCTCTCTAGGGTGTGCCAGGCCGGAGAGAGCTGGTGCGCCCACCACGCCAACGGCGTCGGCAGCGGCGCGGTCTCGTAGTAGTGGGCCATCGCCGAGCCGTCCCACCAGTCGCCGATGGGGGACTGGGCCTTGGCCACGGACGACAAGAAGTAGAGCTTCCACAGCAAGACCCGCCAGGCGAGGTGGATCCAGGGTGCTGGGCGGTCTTGGGGCGTACACACCGCCAACAGGCTCGCCTCGATGAGCAGGTTGTCCCACTGAAAGCCCAGAAGCGCGTCCCCAGCGAGCACATAGCCCAGGTACAAGGCGCCGCTGAGGCCGAGGTTGAGCCGAGGCCACAGGCCAAAGAGCGCCGCGAGGCAGGCCGCCCCGCCACAAACCGCGCCGCCGAGGAGCGCGCCGTCGCTCGCCGAGATCCAGAGCCAGCTCGGCGCCTCCCACACGCTCACCGCGTCCCGGGCCCCGTCGAGGCGGGCGGCGATGGGGGAGATCCCCAGCGCGCCAAAGAGCGGGAGCACCTGCACCCCGAGGCTCAGCCAGGCGACGAGGCTCACCGCGGCGACGGCGCGGAGCAGGAGCCGGGCGACGGCAGGGCCCGATGCGCTGGGGAGGGTCATGCCTTGAGTCTACCGCGCAGAGCGGGAGCCCCAAAAACAACCAACCCCCCTGGGGGTGAACCCAGAGGGGCGGTTGTCTGGGAGAGGCCCAGGCCGCGCGGCGCCGCGACTCAGCCCAGCGGAGGCCGCGCCGCCGCCGCGAGCCGCAGCGACGAGGCCGACGAGGCCGCGCCCGAAGGCCGCCCTGAAGACCGCGAGGCAGCAGCGGCGAAGAGGCGAGGCGCGAGCGCCTGCCCCCGCAGCGGAGAGGCGAAGGCGAGCGGGGCGTCAGTCAAGCGCACACGAGGCTCCATGCGTCGAGAGAGGGACCCGGCGAAACACCGGGCCGTCCAAGCGTCCTTGGACCTCACAACTTTATTCAGCACCCCGGCCCCGATCTGACCGGGGGATCCTCCCGGATCGAAGATTCGGTGGACACCCCGGGCGATCGTCGGCCACGGCGAGACGCGCGGGTTGGCCCGGCCCCCGCGGCGCAGGTTAAGACGACGCCATGCGGTTCACCCTCAACGGCGCGCCCCGTGACGGCGCCGACGGCCTCACCCTTGGGGCCCTCCTCACCGAGCTCGGCCTGCGCGTCGAGGCCCTCGCCGTCGCCAAGAACGGCGCCGTCGTGCCCCGGGCGGCGCTCCCCACGACGCCGATCGCCGACGGCGATCAGATCGAGCTCGTCCGCGCTGTCGGCGGCGGCTGATCTTCAGAGGATCCGGCGGTTCTCCAGGGCGCGCATCAGGCTCACCCGGTCGGCGTACTCGATCTCGGTGCCGACGGCGACGCCATGGGCGAGGCGGCTCACCTTCACCCCGGCGGGCTTGAGCGCCCGGGCGATGTACAGGGCCGTGGCGTCGCCCTCGACGTCGGGATCCGTGGCGACGATCACCTCGCTGACCTCACCCGCGCGCTGGATGAGGCTGCGCAGGCGGAGCTGCTCCGGGCCGACGCCGTCCAAGGGCGAGATCGCGCCGTGGAGCACATGGTAGAGGCCGTGGTACTCCCCCGAGCGCTCGACGGCGCTGATGTCTTGGGGGCGCTCGACGACGCAGATCATCGCCCGGTCACGCCGAGGGTCGGCGCAGATCGGGCAGGGGTCGGCGGCGGCGATGGTGTGGCACTGGCTGCACTCCTTCACCGCGGCCTTGAGCTCGGAGAGGGACTCGGCGAGCTCTCGCACGAGGTCGTCCGGCGCGCGCAGGAGCCACCAGGTCAGGCGCTGGGCGGTCTTCTCCCCGATGCCGGGCAGGCGGGAGAGCTGGGTCACGCAGCGTCGGATCGGGTCCACGAGGGCTCCTGAGACGGTGTTTCTGTCCTGACCAGGGCTTAGAGCAGCCCGGGCGGCAAGGGCAGGCCGCCGGTGAGCGCGCTGAGCTTCTGGGCCATGAGCTCTTTGCCTTTGGTGAGCGCGTTGTTCGTCGCGGCGACGATGAGGTCCTCCAGCATCTCACGGTCGTCCATGGCCGCCGGGCTGATGCGCACGGAGAGCACCTTCTGGCCGCCCGTGGCGACCACCGTGACGAGGCCCCCTCCGGCGCTGCCCTCGACCTCGGCGGCCTCGGCCTCGGCCTTGATGCGCATCATGTTCTGCTGAAGGCCCTGCATCATCGAGCCCAGGTTGTTCATGTCGAAGGGGTTGCTCATTCGTCCTCCAGAGTGCTGAGGGGGTGGACTTGTACGATCTCCGCGCCGAGCAGCTCTCGCACGCGCTGAATCATCGGATCCTGATCGACCTGGGCGCGCAGCTCCTCCAGGTGGGTGCGACGGCGCTCGTCGCGGTGCTCTTTGAGGGAGCGGCCCTCGCCCTCGACGCGCTCCCGAAGCTCAACCCGGGCCAGGCCAGGGAACAACACGGCGACGGCGGCCTTGAGCTCCGGGGCGTCCAGCTTCTTGCCCACACGCTCACGGAACGCCGTCCCGACGCCGATGAGCAGCGCCACGCCCTCTCGCCCCAAGAGCACGGTGTTCTCGGCGAAGGTGTCCCAGGCGCGGCCAAACGACTTGATGTGCTTGATGAGCGCCCGAAAACGCTCGTCGTCCGTCGCGGACTCGGGCAAGGGC
>JBEAVX010000837.1:0-5166 GCA_041160755.1 Pseudomonadota bacterium | reverse complement strand
GTCGCGGCCGCGCTGCGTCAAGGCGCACACGCCGAGGCGCCGCGCGGCCTCGACAAGACGTTGACATCTGTGGGTGAGCAGGAGGGGTGCCAAAGGACACCTTCACACACCCTCGGGCGCTCCAAGGGCTGTGATACGCTCAGCTCGGGCCTCATTGACGACCGGAGCACGGCACGATGTGGACCTTAACCCCCGGTCTTGATCCCTCAGGAGACCTTCTAACCCTCCCCAAGCCCCAGCTCACGGAGATTGCTATGCCTCACCCCTCGACCCCTGGCCTGTGGGTGGCCTCGCTCCTGACGCTCACCCTCGCCTGCACCAAGCCCGACACCACCGAGGACTCCGTCGAGGAGCGCGAGGACTCACCGATCGTGGAAGAGGACACGGATCCACCCGCAGATCCAGAGGTGACCCTGCGGTTCTTCACCACGGTTGAGCTCGGTGGATACGGATTCAAATCAGAGGAAGGGGAAGGACTTGGGTTTGGGGTGCCGATTCGAGCGAACTCGATCGTGGTCTATGACGATGTGCCCGGCCATTGGTGGTCGATCATCATCAGCCCAGACCTGTCGTCCTGCAACCAGGGTGAGACCGTGCTCGTCAACGACGGTGAGATCTACGACTGGACCTTCTCCGACCTCCCCGGCACGTTCGTCTGGGACGATTTCGCCTGCGTGATGCCGTGAGCCGGACGCCGCTCCTGGTCGCCGCGCCCCCGCGCCCGAGGCCTCACCCCTCGACCCCCGGCCTGTGGGTGGCCTCGCTCCTGACGCTCACCCTCGCCTGCACCAAGCCCGACACCACCGAGGACTCCGTCGAGGAGCGCGAGGACTCATCGACGACGGAGGACTCTTCAACCGAGGAGGACACAGCGCCCGTTGGGGAGGGCCGGGTCTCGCTCAGCTTCTTCACGGCGATCGAGCTGGGTGGTTATGGGTTCGGGTCAGAGGAAGGCGACGGGTATGGGTTGCTGAAGTGGATTCAGGGAAATGCGGTGATAGGTCAGTACGGAGAACCCGGTCACTGGTCTTCGTTCGTCATCAGCCCTGACCTCACGGCCTGCGACGTCGGCGAGACCGTGTTTGTGGGGGACGGCGAGAGCTACGAGTGGACGTACATCACCGAGCCGCTCCCTGGCGAGTTCTTCCTGGACACCTTCTCTTGCGTGATGCCGTGAGCCGGACGCCGCTCCTGGTCGCCGCGCCCTAGCGGCTGAGCCCTCGGCGATCAGCGCGCCTCCTCCATTGGGCCACGCCCCGCCGAGGTGTTACCAGAGGCCGCCCAAACCGCCCGACCGGAGCCCCCCGATGAACGCCGACCCCGAGCTTGGCCGCCTCCAGAAGCGCCTCCTGCGTGAGATCGGCACGCTGAACGAGGAGTTCGGGCTCATCGAGGCCAACGACCGGATCATGGTCTGCCTCAGCGGCGGCAAAGACAGCTACGCGCTCATGGAGCTGCTCGACACCCTGCGCCGCCGCGCGCCGGTGCCGTTCTCGCTCATCGGCGTGAACCTCGACCAAGGGCACCCGGGCTTCCCCCAGCACGTCATCGCCGACTGGTGTGAGGCCCGGGGCTACGAGCACAAGATGCTCCAGGTCAACACCTACGCCGTCGTGCTGGAGAAGATCCCCGTCGGCAAGACCTACTGCTCGTTGTGCTCCCGCCTGCGCCGGGGGGTCTTGTACAACGCCGCTGTGGAGCTTGGCTGCACCAAGATCGCGCTCGGCCACCACCGCGACGACCTCTTGGAGACGGCGCTCCTCAACCTGTTCTTCTCCGGCCAGCTCAAGACCATGCCGCCCAAGCTCCAGAGCGACGACGGGCGCAACGTCGTGATCCGCCCCATGGCGAGCTGCAGCGAGGACGACATCGCGGCCTACGCCAAGCTCTCGGCCTTCCCCGTCGTGCCCTGCGACCTCTGCGGCAGCCAAGAGAACCTCCAGCGCGCACAGATGAAGGCCCTGCTCAAGACCCTGGAGGCCCAGAACCCCGCCATCAAACAGAACATGCTCCACGCCTTACGCAACGTGAAGCCCACCCACCTCCTCGACCGCGACCTGCTCAGCCGCCTCGGCCTCACCGTGCCCCAGGCGAACGACGACAGCTTGATGATGCTCTGAGCTCAGCGCCCGAACCCTCACCGCTCAATGTGCGCGCGGATGGGCCCGAGGCGCGTCTCCTCCAGCTCGTCCCGATAGAACAGGTTGTAGGTGTCAAAGGGGATGAGGCGCAGGTCTTTGGGGTGGACGATGTGAACGCAGCTCTTCTTGACGCTGCGCACATCAAAGCTCCAGGCGTCGATGAACTGCATGATGATGACCCGGAACACGTCGTTGTAGGACAGCGCGGACGGCGCCTCCAGGCGCGGCAAGCAGCACAGAAGCTCCCGCAGGGTCGCGCTCTGGCTCTCGGGGCTGTGGTTTGTGGCGAAGAGCTTGAAGAACCAGTCCCGAACCGGGGCCTCCTTCTCGATGCTGATCGTGTTCTTGGGACCGGCGAGGAGCACCTCCGGCGGGATGAGGCCCGTGAGCGGGATCGCCCCGGTGGGCGTGCGCATCGCATACGCCATGGCGATACAGTCGGGGTGGCAAGGCACGGGGAGCACGTCCTCGGGCTTAAACACGGCCGTCTGCTCCAAGAGCTTGCGGCGCACCTCCGTCAAGGTGAGGCGGTCCCGGGCGGGGTCGTAGCCGTCCGCGCGCCCGGCGTCTTGAATGGGCTGGAAGGTCACCCCCCGCACACAAGGCTGGGTGAGCGCGAACTCCACGATCTCGCCGATCTCATCGTCGTTGAGGCCCTTCTGCAGAGTGACGACGAGGGTGGTGTGCAGGTTCAGCGCGTTCAGAGTGTCCAGCGCCCGGCGGCGGATGTCGCGCAGATCGGCCCCGCGCAGGGTCTTGTGGGCCTCTGGCTTGAAGGAGTCAAACTGTAGGTAGAGCTCAAAGCCGGGCATGTAGCTGGCGAGGCGGCGGGCGAACTCCGGGTCTTTGGCGATTCGGATCCCGTTTGTGTTCACCATGAGGTGCCGGATCGGCCGGGCCTTCGCCGCGTCGAGGATCTCAAAGAGCTGGGGGTGCAGGGTGGGCTCACCGCCGGAGAGCTGCACCACATCGGGGGCGCCCTCGTTCTTCACCACGGCGTCGAGCATGGCCGTGACGTGCTCCAACGAGCGGAATCCGGGGCGGTCGGGGCCTGAGCCCGCGTAACAGATCGGGCAGCGCAGGTTGCAGGCGTCGGTGATCTCGACGATAGAGAGGCAGGAGTGCTGCTCGTGGTCCGGGCACAGCCCACAGTCATAGGGGCAACCGTATCGAATGGGCGTGTTGAACCGCTGGGGCATCTCCGGGGGCTTGACGTAGATCTCCCGGGCCGCCCGGTAGTAGTCGACGTCATCGGCCAGAAGCGCCGTGGACCAGCCGTGATCCGGGCAGCGGCGTCGCAGGAGCACCCGACCGTCCTCGATGAGGATCTTGCCTTCAGCCTTCCGAAAGCAGACCGGGCAGATGGAGATCGCCAGGTCGTAGTAGAGGTAGGGCCGGGTGCGCGGGGTGTGCGGGGAGGTGAGCGTGGTCATGGGGGCGCAGCATACCTCATCCGCGACGCCCTCATGGGGTGGTGTACACTGGCGCCCAGAGGCCCCGATGCACCCCCTGATTCAGCTCGCCCTGCGCGCCATGACGGCGCTGACCATCGCCTACCACACGATCTGGGCCTGCGCCCCGGCGGTGCACCTGCCGCCGCCGATGCCGATGGGCAAGGAGCAAGGCTTCGTCGTGGGGGGATCCTTGGTGGGCGGGGCCTGGGAGGTGAACCAGCAGGCGAGCCTGGAGCGTGTGACGCCCTACGTCTCCGGCCAGGCCTTCGGCATGACGGCGCTCTCCGAGCGGTGGAACATCGGCGGCACGGCGTTTCTGGGCATGTCCACCGCCGTCGGCGCGGGGGCCTTCGCGCGGCTCGACATCGTCGAGGCCAACCGCTTCTATCTGGGCGCCCAGGCCGGCGGCGGCCTCGCGTATGGCTCCTTGGGGGTGCCGGTCGGCGTCGGCGTCACCGACTCGTTGTGGCTCTACACCCACCCCAACGTGACCACGACCACCATCGGCGCCTCCAACTTCTATGTGTCGCTTGTCCAGCCCCAGCTCCCCCTGGGCCTTTGGTGGCAGACCACGGACACCTTCGGCCTGGGGCTTGAGCTCGGCACCACCTACGGCGAGGACTACAACGACGGCCACTCCTTCGCCCCCTACGCCGCGCTCAGCGTGAGCAGCTCGCTGTGATCACCCCCTGATGTTCCCCGTCCTGTTCACCCTCGGCGGCCTCGCCGTGCCGAGCTACGCCGCGTTCATGCTCCTGGCGTTTGTCGTCGTCGGCGTCGTGCGCCGGGGTGAGCTGGCGCGTCTCGGCCACGAGCGCCTGCCGGGCTACGCCTTGGTGAACGTCGGCGCGCTGGTCGGCGCGGCCATCGGCGCGAAGCTGGGCATGATCCTGTTTGAGCCGCCCCGAGGTGTGGCCGACCTCCTGCGCATCATGCTCGCCTTGGACTTCACCGGCAAGACGGTCGTGGGCGGCCTCGCCGGGGGCTACCTCGGCGTCGAGCTGGCCAAAAGAGCCGTCGGCATCACCCGCCGCACCGGGGACGGCTTCGCCGTGGCCTTGCCGCTCGGCCAGGCCATCGGGCGCCTGGGCTGCTTCTTGAACGGCTGCTGTTACGGCGCCGAGTGGTCTGGCCCCTGGGCGGTGACGATGGCCCAAGCGCCCCGTCACCCCGCCCAGCTCTACGAGGCCGCCCTGGACCTGCTCCTCGCCCTGGCCTTGTGGTCGACGCGCCTCACCCCGCGGCCAGAGGGCAACCTCTTTCGGCGGTATCTGGTGGGCTACGCGCTCATCCGGTTTGTGCTGGAGCCCCTGCGCGGCGACAACGGCCACGCCTGGATGGGCCTGACCTTGGTGCAGTGGGCCTGTGTGGCGACGATGGTGGGCTTCGGCGCCTGGATCTGGCGCACAGAGCGGCCCGAGGCGCTGGGCTGAGCGAGTCGTCGGCGCGGCGCGCACCGCGAGGCCGGTGATCAACAAGCAGCGGCGATGGACCGCGTGGTGGTGATCGCCTCGGGGGCGAGCTTGGCGCCCCAGGCGATGGCCTGCAACGTCCAGGGCAGGCTCAAGGCG
>JBEAVX010000834.1:0-5183 GCA_041160755.1 Pseudomonadota bacterium | reverse complement strand
GTACAAGGTCTGGGGCCGCGCGGCGGACGAGGTCTACGCCGTGGGCACCGGCGGGGTGATCTTGCGCTGGGACGGCGCGGCCTGGACGAGCATGGACTCGCCCACCGACCGCACCCTGTTCACCGTGAACGGCACGGCGGACACGCTCTACGCCGTGGGCTCTTCAGGCACCGGGCTCCTCCTGCGCAACGACGGCGCGGCCTGGACGGACGTGACCCCGGAGTTCGCGCCGCAGCAGAACGGCGTGTCCGCCCGTGCGGGCTGCCCGGCGGCCTCCGTAGGGCTCCAGACCGTGCTCTTGCGGGAGAACGACGGCGTCTGGGCTGAAGATCCGCGCGGCGTGGCCCGCATCGGCTCCGACTTCCACGCGGTCTGGGTAGACGAGGGCTGCGGGGCCTGGGGCGCGGGCGGCACGATCATGTCGTTCCCGCTCACCGACGGCGTCTTGGCTTACGCCGGGGACGACCCGCCGCCGCCGATCCCGGCGCTGTGATCCGCCGGGGCGTCTCGTCGCACCTCCAGCGCGCCGCCGCCGTGGTAACCCTCCACCCGGCTCACCCCGGTCGTGTCCCGCCCGTCGAGCACACGCGCGAGGCGGCTCACCGCGATCTCAAACACCGGGCCCTGCTCCAAGCCCACGAAGCGGCGGCCCATCTTCGCGGCGACGGCCGGGGTGGTGCCGCTGCCCATGAACGGGTCGAGCACCCAGTCGCCGGGATCGGTGGAGAGCTGGAGCACCCGACGCAGAAGCCGCTCGGGCTTCTTGCCCTCTTTGTAGCGGGCGCCTCCTTCGGCGGCGATGCCCTCCCAGGCGATGTCCGTCCAGATGTTCGTGAGCGGGCGGCTGGGGGTGCGCGCGCCGTCGATGACGCTGATCTGCTTGTCGTAGAGGATGAGCTGCTGGCCCCGCAGGACGAGCTGGTCGGGGTGGCCCGCCCGGGGCACGACGATCACCTGATCGGGCGCAGCCTTCGAGCGCTCCTTGGCCGCCAAGATCGCCCGCCCGGCCTTCACCGGGTGAATCGACGCCAGCCGGGCCACCCGCTCGGGGGCCTTGAGGACCAGGGCGTCAACGCTCGTGCTCCGCGCGGCGGCGGCGTCCCTCAAGCTCGTGAGGCGCCAGGCCTCGGGGGGCGCCTCGGGGTTCTCGACGAACAGGTTGTACATGCGGTCCCGCTCGCAGGGCACCCGCTGGGGGTTGACGCGCAGGCGCTGGCGGTCGCGGGCGTACCACAACAGGTACTCCGAGGCCTTAAACAGCCCCTTGTTCACCGTCGAGAAGGCCGAGGGCGCCCGGGCCTCCACCGTGACCCGCGCGATGAACTGCGCCCGGCCAAAGAGCTCATCCAACAAGAGCTTTGTGGTGTCGAGCTCGTTGTCGTCGAGCTGCACCCACAAGGATCCGTCCTCGGCGAGCAGCTCCCGGCACAGCCCCAGGCGCTCGGCCATAAACGCCCGCCAGGCCTCCCGGGGCATGGCGTCGGCGTAGCCCCCTTCGCCCCCTTTTTGCGCCGCCCCGGTGTTGTACGGGGGGTCGAGGTACACACAGCGCACCTGGCCCGCGAGCGTGGGCAACAACGCCCGGAGCGTGTGCTGGTTGTCGCCGCGCCAGAGCAGGCTCGTCGTGATCATCGTCGCCTCGGCGGGCCCTTATCCGGTGGCGCCCGCAGGCGTCAGCGGTGTCCAATCCGATCGAACCACCCCTCCGCGCTTGACGTGGCCCAAGAGTGTGGTGAGGATGAGCCCTATGAGCACCAAAGCCGCCTTCTTCGTCGCCGCCATCGCCCTCATGAGCGCCGTGGCCTGTTTAGAGACCGCGCCCAAAGGCCCCGCGTATGATGACGGCTGCACCGACGGCTACGGCCTCGGCTACGGCAACGGGCTCAGCGACGGCGAGGCCTGCGGCGGCTACAACGACGACCCCGGCTTCCGCGACGACGACACCGGCGACGACGGCTACAACGAGGGCTACGTCGATTGTTACCCCGACGGCTACAGCGACGGCTACGACGAGGGCAGCTTTAGCGTGGGCTGCGGCGGGGACACCGGGGTTTAGCCCCCCATCACCAGGGTGATGAAGAACGCGGCGACGGGGAGCACCAGCGAGGCGATGAGCAGCCAGGCCAAGAGGCTCGTCCCGGGTTGCATGTGGGGCGTGAGCCGCCGTGCCTCTTGGTAGACGGGAGAGAAGACGACATCGCCTGCAGAGGAGTAGAGGAGGAATAGCCCCCACAGCCCGAGCGGTGAGGCCACGGAGCAGGACAGAAGCCAGAGGCACAGCATGACCGCGTAGAGGGTGCGGTGTTGGGCCTCAATGCGTCGGAGGCGGAGGCCGCTGCGCACGCCCACAGCGCCGAGCGCGGCGAGGGGAAGGCTGAGGCCGACGATCACCACCCCGATCACCACCGCAGGAAGCTGGTCATCGGGACGGGCAGGAGCGTCGATCGCGCCCGCGTAGAAGCCCAAGAACGCCAGCAGCGGGCCCAAGAGCAGGTAAATCACCCAAAAGAAGCACATCAGCGCGCCGACGGACCGCAGCCGCGCCTCGTGGGTGAGGTGTGTCCGCCGCAGCGCCTCGGCCTCGGCCAAGGTCATCCCGCCCTCAAGCTCAGGCGGTGGTTTGAGCTCGCCTTGGTCAGCGGCCGGCGGGGCGTAGGGGTTGTGGTCTGTTGGGCTCATCACTGTCCGAGCGCGAACAGCGCCGCGACGCTCAGCACCAGCAGGCCGAGGAGCACCCAAGTCCAGACGCTCCACTTGTTCTGGATGTGGGGCGTGAGCAGCCTGGCCTCCTGGTACTCCGAGCCGAACACCTGTTTTCCCTTGGAGGAGTGGAGCATGTACAGCGCCCACCCACCCATCAGCGAGCCGAGCGGGAACGACAGCAGCCATAGGCTGACCATCACGGTGTAGAGCCTGAGGTGTTTGGGGTCGACGCGCCGCAGGCCCGTTCCTGCGCGCCAGCTCAGCGCGCCGTATGCGGTGCAGAGCAGGCCGCCGCCAAAGAGCACGGCGGCGAGGGTCAGCTCTCCGAGCAGCCCTCCGTCGCTGAACGGGGCGAGCACAAGGCGAAAGAGGGAGAGCAAGACCATCGGCGGTCCAATGGGCAGGTAGATCGTGCCGAGGAGCATCAGCGCGCCGATCGACTGTAGCTGCGCCTCATGGCTGATGAGCCCCCTGCGAAGCGCCTCGGCTTGAGCCAAGGTCATCTCACCTTCAATCTGGAGCGTGGGCGGTGGCTGCGGCTCAGCTAGCCCGGCAGTCGGCGGCGCGTAAGGGTTTGGGTTTGTTGTGGTCAAGGCGGCTCCTGCGGGCTCAAGGAAGGACGTGTTCAGAAAAAACGCCGCGCCTGCTCACAGCTCGGCGGCGAGGGTGTCGAAGAGCGCCACGAGCACCAAAAAGATCACGATCGAGTTTATCACGCTCCGCTTGGCGCGAAGCTGGGGCGTGCGCGCGATGACCTGCGTGTACTTTGGAGAGAGCACGGTCGCGCCCGCGCTGCTGTGGAGGAGGTACAGCCCCCAGATCCCCAACGGCGTGAGCGGTGAGCAAGTCAGGGCCCACAGGCTCATCAGCGCCGTGTACAGCATCCTGTGTTTGGGGTCGAGGCGGCCGAGGCCCAGCCCGCCGCGAAGGCACAGCGCGCCAAAGCCGGTGAGGAACAGCCCAAAGATCACCTGGATGAAGGCGACGCCGGCTCGCGCCTCGGCCTCGCCGCCGCCGAGCGCCCTCACCACGGCGAGCACCGCCAGGAGCGGCCCGCCGAGCACAAAGACGGCGCCGAGCAGCACGACGCCGCCGATGGACTGCAGCCAGGCCTCATGTTTGAGCAGGGGCAGCCGCAGCGCCGTGGCCTGCTCGTCGGTCAATCCCACCGCGACGTCGGGCGGATCGTCGAGGTCGTCTGGGTCGTCAAGGCGTGAATCCATCGGTGCATCCAGCTCCCGGTCGCTCAAGGTGGGAGTCCACGGGAGCATACCGCGGCGGTGAGGGCGCGTCGCCCGTCGTCGTGAAGCTTGATCGCTCGACTTGCGCGGAGGACGCGCATCGGCAAAACGATGCTTCCCCCCAAGCCGAGGTCTCCGATGCTCCGCGCCGTCCTCTCTACGCTCCTCGCCGTCGTCCTCGGCAGCGTGCTCATCGGGATCGTCCAGTCCGTGGGCCACGGGCTCTTCCCGCTCTCTGGAGCGCTCGACCCCAACGATCCCGAGGCCATGGCCAAGATCATCGGATCGGCGCCGCTTGGCGCCTTGCTCATGGTGGAGCTGGCCTATGTCGTGGGCTGCGCCTTCGCGGGCGCCGTCGTCGTGCGCCTGGCCCCGGGCTTTGGCCTGCGCCTGCCGGTGATCGTCGGCGCGCTGTTCACCTTGGCCGGGTTTTTGAACCTCGCGGCGATCCCGCACCCCCTCTGGTTCGCGGTGTTGACCACGGTGACCTACCTCCCGATGTCCCTGCTCGGCGCGAAGGCGTTAGGGGAGGGCGCTGGAGCCAAGAATGCCTGAGCAGCGCTGGATCTACGCCCTCACCACGCCCACCCCGGCGCCGCCGGGCCACCGCTGGCTGATCCGCCAGGGCGCGGCCTGTTTGGACGAGGTGCCCGCCCAGGTGGTGTCGATGCCTGCGGGCGCCCGGGTGCTGCTCGGCGGCGACGTGCCTCGGCCCGGCGTCTCGGCGCGCTTCACCAGCGTAAGCCCCGTGACCGCCTTGGCGGACTGGCCCGAGGATCTGCGCCTCGACCTGCTCACCGCGCCCCACAAGGCCGAGCGGGATCGCCCGCTCTTGAGCACACGCGGCGCCTGGGCCGTCGATCCCCAAGGCCGCCCGGCGGAGCTTGGCCACGCGCGCCTGCCGGGAGGGGCCCGGGCCCTGGTGGTGAGCTACGCCGGGCTCACCCTGGCCGTCTTGGAGCGCCTGGAGCTGCCGCTGTGGCGGGTGCCCGTGGGCGACGGGTTTGTGTGGGTTGTGCCCCCCGACGCCTTCGCCGAGTCCCGGGAGCTGGCCCCCGTCGCCGAGCTGCCCGCCCGGGTAGAGCCCGACTGGGAGGCCTGGGCCGAGGTGAGCCCCCGCCGCGTGCCCCGGGAGGAGGAGCCCGCGCCGCCGCCGCCCCAGGCCGCGCCGCCGCCGCCTTCTGCGCCCCCGGCGCCCGCGCGACCCCCGAAGCCCTCGCCGCCGCCGCGACCGCTGGG
>JBEAVX010000821.1:0-4801 GCA_041160755.1 Pseudomonadota bacterium | reverse complement strand
GGCCTTGATGGTGGCGTCTCCACACTCGATCTGCACGTTGCCCGAGACCTTCACCTTGAGGTCCTCTTTGCCCTCGATCTCGACGCTGCCGTCTTTTTTGAGGGTGACCTTGGTGTCGCCTGCGGCGGCGACGACGCTGGCGTCTTTGTCGATGGCGATCTCGGTCTTTTCGCCGAGCGGCACCTGCACCCGCCACTCCTTCTCTTCGTGCAGGGGCGGGCGAAACTCATCGGAGTACAGACGGCCGATGACGATGGGGCGGCTGGGGTCGCCGCCGACGTAGCTCAGCAGCACCAGCTCACCGACCTGGGGGGCGCTGACCACCCCCAGGTGCGGCGCGCAGATCGGCACCTTCAACAGCTCGACGTCCTGATCCCGCAGCTTCACGTCGCAGGTGTGGTTGTGGGCGTCGCCTTCGCCGGTGTGGGGCTCGTTCTTGGACACGACCCCCACGTCGCCGAGGCGCAGGGCCCGCAGCTCGTCCTGAATGATGGCGCGCAGAAGCGGGATCAGCTCAGACATTGGGCTTAGTTCCCCACCTTACGCACGTCCCAGCGCACCCGGACGTTGTCGAAGTAGGCGTCTACGTCAACACCCGACTGGGGCTGGGCCTCCAGCACGACGAGGGCGGCGTTGACCTTCTTCGCGTTCTTCGCCGGGTCGGGCGAGGTGTTCGGGTTCTCGGGGTAACCGCCGACCGTCGGCAAGAGGCGGATGGCGCGAGAGCTCTGCACCCACCAGCTCCACCAGGGGCGGACCTGATCGATGTCGAGCCCGCTGGTGTCGCCGTCTTGGGTGGGCAGCCAATCGGAGAGCGCGTACATCGAGAGCTTGGGCGGGCCGCCCACGGGCCGCACGGCGGCGTAGGGGTCGGGGCCCTTGAAGAGATCCTCGTCGTAGAGCTCTAACGAGATGCGGCCTTGGTCGGGCATGTTGAACGTCCCGGCGCGGTCGCGGTACAGCGAGCGACGCAGCACAAACGCCTGGAGCCAGAGCTCATACCCGGCGCCCGAGGAGTTCAGGGCGGCGAGGTGGGTCTGGAGCTTCGAGAGGTCGATCCATTGCACCATGCGGATGCGCCGACCCGCAGGCACGGCGGCGCCGTTGTGCAGTGCCGGGGCGGCCAGAGGCGCGGTGGTGACCGTGCGCCCAGCGCTCCAGGGCGTGAGGTGCCGCGCCGCCCAGAACATGTCGCCGCTCGACGCCTCGCCCTCGGTGAGGATGTCCCCCTCAAAGGAGATCATCTCCTGGGTGGTGGCCGAGTCGATGCGCCGGGACTGTATCGCGACGAACCCAGGCGCGGAGAGCGCGTCGTTGACCGTGCGCCAGCCTTGTTTGGTCGTCGACGCGACGGGCAGGTAGCGGTAGCCCGGCTGATCCCGCACAAACTCCAGGGGCTCGGTGTTGGAGTCTTGCTCTTCGTTGGGGTGGTCGGCGTCGGCGTTCAATAGGGTCAAGAAGCCGCCCTTGACCTTGTCGTCGAAGGGATCGGGCGCCTTGTTGGAGGTGTTGCCGGCCAAGAGCGGCGCGGGGTCCAGCGCGGGGATGTACGGGATCGCGCGGGTGAGGGTCTTCGCGCCGTAGTCGAGGTGCAAGAGCCGGTTCAGGGTGTCGTTGTCGGGCCAGCCGGTGACGGGCAGGCCGTTGATCACCTGGAACTTGCGCACCAAGGCCGTGAGCGCCGGGGTGTAGCTGGCCGTCGCCGGGGCGCGGTCTGGGCTGCCCGCTGGGACGGCCTCATCGATGTAGTCGTGCTTCTCAAGCAGATCCCACAGCTCCACGATGTCCTGGCGGGTGCCTTGGTGGGGCTTGTCGCCGGGGATCTGGTCGTTGGCGTGGTCGAAGTCGAAGTTGAAGATCGTCTCGGTCCGGGCGCCAAAGCTGAACTGGCCGATGGTGCGCTGGGGGAGCTGGTCGTTCGTGGTCTCCCACAGCCGCCGGGTGCCCAGGCGGTAGAGGTCTTGGGAGTCGTCCTCGTCGGTGCCGAGGCCCCGGGTGGTGGTCTTCGCGTCGAGGGCCCAGTTGATGAGGCGGATCTTGCCGGAGTTGGCCAGATCGACGTGATCGAGGGTGTCGGGGCGGACCTCGGTGAGATCAAAGCTCACCCCGTCGGCGCCGTAGGGCACCGGGCGCTGAACCACACACAGGAGCCGGTACAGCTCGTGCGCCATGCGGTTCACGTCGTCGGGCTCGGGGATGTAGGTGAGGATGTTCTCGATGTCGCCGAGCACGCCGTCGACGCTAGAGGCGATGGACTGAAGCTCGGCCACGGCGGAGGCGGGCAGGATGTTCTTGAGGCCGTTCACGAACTCCGGGGAGCTTGACGTGCGCAGCAGGCGCAGCGCCGCCTCCGCCGTCGCCTTCGCCGCGTCCGTGGTGACGAGCAGCTCCCGCAGGTCGAGGGTGGCCTCGGCCATCCAGTTGAGCGAGGTCGTGAAGGCCTTGACCACCGACGCGACGCCGTTGGCCATCGCGGGCGGGTTCGGCGCGGTGACCTGGGGGCCAAGACGGGCCATCCGCAGCCAGCGTGGGGGCTGGCCGGCCTGCTCGATGTCCTCCAGGCCACGTCGGACGCGGAACAGCAGGTAGGCGAGGAGGTTGAAGGGGTTCCTGGTGGGCGGCATCTTGACTCCTCTGAGAGTGGACGAGGCGGGAGAGGACTTAGGCGGGGAGCGCGGCGACGAGGCGCTCCAGATCACGCGGACGGCTGCCGAGGAGCGGCGCGGGGGTGCGGCCGAGGATCTGCTCCAGCTCGGCGCGCGCGAGGTTGATGTCATCGGGGGTGGGCAGCACCCCGAGCTTGTCGGTGAAGTCGGTGAGCAGGTCACCCGCCTGGCTGGCGAGCTGGGTGGCCTCGGCGAGGGGGCCGATCACCCCGGAGAGCTCCGGCGGGAAGTCTTGGGGGCGCAGGCCGCCCATGCCCTTGAGCGTGACCCCGGCGGTCTCTAAGGTGGCGATCATGCCGTCGGTGAGCACCGCGAGCTCGGCGAGCTTCACCAGCGCCTTCTCCAGCCACACGAGCGCGTCGAGCACGGCCTTGAGCACGGTGAGGATGAGGGCGCGCAGAGGGTTGTCCGTCGCGGGCATCGCCGCGATCTTGGCGCCAGCGTCGCCCTGAAGCTCGGCCTTAAACGCGGCGAGTCCTTGGGCGAGGGTGGGGAAGAGGGCGCCGTCGCTCATGCGGGCACCTTGTACCCGGCGAGGGTCTCGCCCAGCTCCCCAAACCGCGCGACGAGGTCGAGCACCTGCTGGGCGCTCGGCGGCTGGGCGTCGAGCCAGCCCCCGGCGGCGCGCACGGCGGTGTCCGCCTTGTCCATCGCGGACTTGAGCGCGTCGCCGACGTTGAGATCGGGCAGGCCGAGGTCCTTCAAGTCCCCCTCCGCGGCGGCCATCACCTCGCCGAGCGTGTCGAGGAGCGGCGCCATCAGCTTCGTGAGCCCCGAGAGCGCCTCGACGAACCGCAGCGGGATCTCCAGCTTGGCGATGTTCGTGGCGATGGTCTTGAGCGCGTCGAGGATGGCGTCGATGACGGCGTTCACCTGGCCGCCGATCTTGAGCGCCTCCGCGACCTCACTCACCAGGGCCTTGAGGCCCGAGGTCGCCAGGAGCGCGTCGACGGCGTCGACCAGCTCCAGCACCCGATCGATGATCTGCCGCGCCGTCGTGCTCACGCGCCACCTCCGACGGGCAGGCCCGCGAGGGGGTCAAAGTCGCCGAGATCCTTCACCAGGGCCTCGGCGGCCTTCTGCACACGCTGGAAGCGGGCGAGGATGTCGGTGCCTTGGGAGAAGACCGTCACCAGGGCCTCGATGGCGCCGAGGTCTACGCCGGTGAGGTCCTCCAGGAGATCGAGGCCCTCCTCGGCGTACTTCATCAAGAAGTCGCCCAGGCTGTCGGCGTCTTGAATCGCCTGAATGAGGTCGATGACCTTCTGGGGGTCGATGCTCTTGATCACCTTCAACAAGCCGCTGAGATCGGCGCCGGTGATCTCCTCCAGCTTGCCGACGATGGAGGCCGCGAGGTCGCCCATGTCGAGGGCGTCGAGCAGGCCGGGGTTCTTGAGCAAGGCGCCAGCGAGACCCGCGGGGTTCTGCAGGTTGGCCGCGACGTCTCCGGCCAGCGCGGCCCAGGCCCCGGCGTCCTCCAAGACCCCGGCGTCTACGGCGGGCACCCCGGCGTCGATGGGCGAAGGCGGCTCGACGTACTCACGAAGGCGCAGCGTGAACTGGTAACGGTTGACCGCGCCGGAGCTCTGGGTGCAGCGGAAGTCTTCGACCAAGACCTCGGTGATCTCGGTGCCTGTGGCGATGTCGGCGGCGAAGGACAGCGGCTCGGCCTTGGCCTGGGCGCCGCGCAAGACCTCCATCGCGTCCAAGGCCGCGTCGCCCAAGAGCAGGCCCTCGACGTGTAAGGTCGTCGGCCCACGGCCCAAGTCTTGGAACACGGCGCCGGCTTGGCCAGGGGCGCGCTGCTCGATGAGCGCTCGGGCCTCTTCGCTGCGGAGCGACTGCACCGCGCGCAGCTCGACCTTGCCGACACGCACGGCCATCAGAGCACCACCCGGGTGATGAACCCGCGCTGGAGGTCGAAGCGGTGGGTGACGCGGCGCACGCGGGCCCCGGCGGCGGGGAAGACGCCGCTCGCGGGGTGCTGCCGGGGCAGGCCGGTGACGGTGAGGGTGTCGCCGGGCTCGACCTTGGGGTCGCCCAGAAGCTCAACCCAGCCCATCACGCCGCGCTGGGCGAGCCAGCGGGCTTGGCCCAAGGCCGCGGTCTTGGCGTCGGCGGCGGCGCGTAAGGCC
>JBEAVX010000811.1:0-7277 GCA_041160755.1 Pseudomonadota bacterium | reverse complement strand
CCAGAACGTGTAACGTTCTCTGCGCTGCGGGGATGTGGCGGAATGGTATACGCGCTCGACTCAAAATCGAGTGGTTAACAGCCTTGTGGGTTCGAGTCCCTCCATCCCTACTCACACAAATCAGCCCGGCCATTTGGCCGGGCTGATGTCGTTTTGGGGAGGGCCAGACGCCCACCCGCTCAGAAGCAGGTGTCGTTGGCCGCGGCGGGCGTGCCGTAGTCGGTGCTCGTGTTGATCTGGGTCACCGCCTGGCACCAGTAGGCGCTGTCCGCGCCCAAGGTCACGTCGACGCTCGCCGAGTCGAGCTGCCAGGAGTAGCCCGCCTTGGTCTCGCCGCTGGAGTACGCCGGGGCGGCGAAGAGGTTGTCGGCGGTGTCGGCGTCCCAGTCCAAGAAGACCTGATCGCCGGAGTTGCCCAAGGCCGGGCTCGACCCGTAGAACGCCGAGGGCACGAAGCCGTCGGTGACGCAGTTCGCCGTCCAGTTGGCCTCGGTGGACTTGCCGATGGCGACGTACCCGCCAGAGGCGACGATGGTCGAGACGCTGATCGAGCCGGTGTTGGCGTTGTCGTCGTAGATCACGAGGCCGTTGATGTCGACGCTGCCCGCGGTGTTGTTGTAGAGCTCCACCCACTCGCAGTAATCGTCGTTGCCCGCGGCCGGGTTGAACATGATCTCGGTGACGATGAGGTCACCGGCGACGAGGTCGTCGAGGCAGAGGTCGCCGGGGCAGGGCACGGTGTACTCGACATAGCCCTCAAAGTCGGCCTCGTAGCGCGGCGCGAGCTTGTACTCACCGAAGGAGTAGTGGAGCATCCCGACGAGGCCGGTGAAGGTGTCGCCGACGCTGAGCACGCTGGAGTAGCTGGCGATGAGGTCGTCCACGACGAGGGAGTCGTCGACGACGAACTCGCCGAAGCCGCGGTCGGTGTTGGTGACGGTGACGCCGTCCACGCGGATGAGGCTGCCCTCGTAGGCCTCGGCGGTGGTGGGGTCGGCGAGCTCCGCGAGGGTCAAGGTGGCGGGCTCGGGCAAGGTGTTGCCGTTTGAGATCACGACGATGTCGGCGAGCTCATCGGGGATGACCTCGGTGACCGTGTCGCCGCCGTCGCCGCTGTACTCGGTGACGAGGCCCGTGACCTGGACCTCATCGCCCTGGAGCACCGCCGGATCGGGGACGATGCCTGAGCCGTGGTAGACGTAGACGCCGGTGTAGGGGCCGACGTTGCCGTCGTTGAGGAAGAAGAACGCCGAGCCGCCGTCGTGGGTGGCGTAGCCGGTGATCGTGACCATGGTGTCGACGGGGTACACGCCGCGCTGCACGTCGCCGATGGTGGCGTCTACGTCGGCGTCGCCATCGGCGTCGCTGTCGGCGTCCGCGTCGCTGTCGGCGTCCGCATCCGCGTCGCTGTCCGCGTCGGAGTCGGCGTCGCTGTCGGCGTCGGTGTCCGCGTCGGTGTCCGCGTCGGTGTCAGCGTCCCCTTCGACCTCGCCCGAGTCCGCGCTCGAGTCCGTCGTCTCGTCTTTGTCGCCACAGCCGAAGGCCATCGCCATCGGCATGAGCAGGGCGAGCATGTTGAGGGTGCGTTGGGTCATCGATCCTCCAGAGCGGCGATTCGCCGCTGCGCATGAGTTGGGGTCTCAACGTAGCCCTGGCTTGGGCCGCCCGGGTGACGAGGTTGTAGCAGGGGCGTTTCAGGCGCGGCCGTAGCTCCAGCGCCCGGCGCTCAGCCGCGCGAGGCCGTCCTTCTCTAGACGCTTGAGCGCGTAGAGCACCTCCTCCTCGGCGAGGTCTTTGTAGGGCGAGCGGTGCCGCGCCCCGGCGACGAGGATGGACTGCTTGAGGCCGTTTGAGGTGGAGCTGCGCAGGCGGTCGAGCATGTCCTCACGCACCCACTCGTCCCGGCGTTGATCCCGGGACGCGGCGGGCGTCTTGGCCGGGGCGGCGGCGCGGGCGCGACCGCCCTCCTTCGTCGGCGCGCTCGTGGCGGCGATGCGCTCCTCGGGGGCCTTGTGCGAGTCGGGGACCGGCGGGCGCTCCACCCGGGCCTTCTTGCCCTCCGGCAGCTTCACGACCTCGGGGGTGACGGCCTCCCAGCTCGCGCCGAGGGCCTCCAGACCGGCCCGGTTGGACGGGCTCAGCGTCTTCGCCGTGAGCCGCCCGAGGATCACCGCGCGTAAGGTGGTGGGCACCCGCGCCGGGGGGAGGTCGCCGTACTCGGCGAGCACGTCCTCTAGCCCACGACCGTCGTGGAGGTCGTTGTACTCCCGCGTCATCTGCTTGCAGAACCGCGCGAGGTCATCGGGCAGCGGCTTTGGCAGGCTGGGCAGCTCCGCCAAGGCGAACAAGTCGGCGACGGTCGCCGGATGGATATACGCGAGGGGCTTTCGCAACAGGTCTTGCGTCAGGACCATAAGGGTCGTGGCATCGGCGCTTCTCAGGCCGTGGACCAGCTCTCGACCAACTCGACCGCTCATCGTTCCTCCACACAGGGGGCGAAGCTGATAACCGGGCGCTGTCTGCTTGCCCCCCCTCATCCCCAGCGAGAGAGAGAACCATGCGCATCACGAAGGTGTACACACGCGGCGGCGACAAGGGTCAGACGAGCCTTGTAGGCGGAGATCGGGTCCCCAAGAACCATGTGCGAATCACCGCCTACGGCACCGTCGATGAGCTCAACGCCGTGATCGGGCTCACCCGCACGTTCAACGGCCGCTCGGGCGCCGACGCCGAGAAGGTCGCCCGCATCGAGACCATGCTGCACCGCGTTCAGAATGACCTGTTCAACGTCGGGACCGACCTCGCCACCCCCGCCAAAGACCGCTGGCCGAACATGTTTCGGGTCGGCGGCGACGAGGTCGAGCGCCTTGAGGCCTGGATCGACGAGCTGAACGAAGATCTCGGGCCGCTCAAGGAGTTCATCCTCCCCGGTGGCGGGCCCGTGGGCGCGTTCTTCCATCAGGCGCGCACGGTCTGCCGCCGCGCCGAGCGTGAGGTGATCACGCTCATGGAGGCCGACGAGGAGGTCGGCGACGGCCCGATGCGGTACCTCAACCGGCTCTCGGACTACCTCTTCGTCGCCGGTCGTTGGGCGGCGAAGGCCCTCGGCGAGCCCGAGTACCTCTGGGACCGCCCGAAGTAGCCGCGCCGACGCGCCGACTCACCAGGTGTAGGTGACGCCGACGGTGGGGGTGCCGCTCAAGAGCGCGCCCCAGGTGCCCAAGCCAGCGCCCGCCACGAGCACCCCGCCCGAGGCGATGATGAGCGTGTTCGTGAGGCGCTGGGTGGCGTAGAGGTCGGCCTCGTTGGTCGCCGCCTCAAACTGGGCGTGGGCCGGGAAAGAGGCGGCGTAGACCCCACCCGCGGCGAGCATCGTGGCCCCGCCGACGATGAGCAAGGGGATCTGGGCGGCGGGGCGCTTGCGCTGCACCATCGTCACCTCGTCGCTGGTGTACCCGCCGGAGAGCACCTGGGGCTCTCCCCGCTGCTTCTTCGTCTTCTGCTCGTCCTTCTTCTTCTTCTCGTCCTCGACGCGCTGATCGGCGATGGTGACCTGCTGGTCACGCAGCAGGTTCGGCGGCAGCTCGTTGCCCAGGACGATCCAGCTCGCCCGCACGCCGCCGTCCGAGGCGACCTGCTGGATGAGGTGGTAACGCTCGGTGGTGGCGGCCGCTTTGGTGAGGGGGCGGCCGTCGATGAGCAGCTTGGAGTTCGCGGGGACGTTGAGCTCTTTGCCTGGGATCGCCTCGGGCTCCCAGCCCTCGTACTTCTGGGCCTGCTCGTACATCGAGAAGGTCACCGAGCCTTGGGAGATCTCCGAGATGTCCCAGACGTAGGTGGGATCAAGCTCACGGGCGGTCCGGAACCACAAGGGCGCCTCGCCGGGGCTGTCGGAGCGCGCGTGGTACACGCCGAGCAGGCGGTACACCGAGGCCAGGACCCCGGGCGGCAAGGGCTCGACCATACACTGGAGCCCGGCCTCCACCTTGGCGCCCGCCGCCAGAAGCGGCACCTTGTCGCCCTCTTGGAGCGAGTTGCCGATGATCTGCATGTCGGCGAGGAGCTGGTCGGCGGTGTAGGTGCCCGCGCACTCGGCCCGGGCCAGAGGCGACCACAAGAGCGCGGCGAGCAGCGTCAGTCCGAGGGTTCGAGAGCGCACGCACAACCTCATGAGGCGATCACCGCTACTATACACGCCTTGGGCGGTCCGTCGCCGGTCAGGAGGCCGTGGGGCGCACCCAAGCGAGCACCTCACCGGCCTCGACCCCGGCGCCGTCTTTGGCCACCCAGCGCTCGATGACGCCCTCGGCGCCTGCGTGCAGGGGCGTGAAGGTCTTCATCACCTCGACGAGGGCGACGGTGGTGAGGGCGCGCACGGCGAGTCCTTGGGCGGCGAGCTCGGGCTGATCCGGCGCGGCGCGGCGGTAGAGGGTGCCCGCCATCGGCGCGCGCACGGCGAGGAGCCCCGCGGCGTCCGGCGCCTCCCCCACCCCACCGAGCTGACCCACGGTCAGTTCGGTCTGGCCGAGGCTGTACAACGAGTCCCCATACATCACCGGCCCACGGGCGCGGACGGTGGCGATCTGGGCCTCGGCGCCCTCTGGCGCCACGATCGGCCACACCCGGCCCACCCGGCGCAGGCTGCCGATCACCGCCCCCGGCCGCACGACGGCGCCCAGGGTGAGGTCTGGAGTCCAGGTGCCGACCGACGGGCTCTGCAGCGTGTCGTCGCCCCGCTCAGCGGTCAACGCTCGGGACACAGGACCTCCAGATCGTGCAGAGACCAGATGCGCGGGTTCTTCACCCGGCGGTAGCCCGTGGCCTGGTAGCAGGCCTCCGCCGCCAGCTCACACCAGGCGCGAAGATCCGCGAGCGGCACCACCTCGTCCGTGTCCATGCGGCTCGCGGCGGCGACCGGGTCCATGTCGTGCTCGATGCGGGCGGCCGTCACCCGCATGCCGTCCTCGATCTTCTTGCGCTCGTCGGGATCTTGGGTGGCGATCTCGAAGTTGTCGTCGAGCTTGGAGTTGAACGCGGCGATGGCCAAGGTGCGCCCCTCCATCACCGCGAGGCGCGTGAGCGGCGTGGAGAGCTGCAGCACGGGATCGTAGGGGTGCCCCGCCATGGCGTAGTAGCCCGCGCCGGAGGCCTTGCGGAGCAGGATGGTGACCATCGGCGTCTTGTGGGTGGAGTTCCCGTAGATGAGGGAGCTGCCATAGCCCAAGAGGCCCTGCACCTCGGCCTCGATGCCGATGTCGAACCCGGCGATGTCTTGCAGCCAGATCATCGGCACGCCGTCGGCGTCGCAGGCCCGGGCGAAGGTGGCGAGCTTGGCGATGCCCTCGCGGTACAGGATTCCCCCGGCGCGGCGCTCCCCGGGGCGGTCGGGGTGCTCGGTCAAGGCCTGGTTGTTCGCCAAGATCCCGACCCACAGGCCCTTGATGCGGGCGAGGCCGACGACGACCTCGGGGCCGATGTGGGGCATCAGCTCATGAAACAGCGAGCCGTCGGTGAGCCGGGCGATGACCTGCCGGATGTCGTAGGTGTGGCGGTGGTCGGCGGGGAAGAGCGACGAGAGCTCGGCGGGCTCAAACTTCGGCGACTCGGGCTCAACGCCGTGGCGGTAGAACTCAGCGCCGCTGGACGGCAGGCGGGCGACCTCCTCGCGGATGCGCAGAATACACGTCGCATCATCGGGCACACGCTCATCGGCGCAGCCTGAGCGGCCGACGTGCACCTCGGGGCCGCCGATGTCGAGCGACGTGAGCGCCAGGGCCTTCGCGCCCTTGATCAAGGCCGCCCCGGCGATGACCATGTAGGCGCCTTCAGTCATGATCACGCGGTCGGAGATGATGGGCATGTACCCACCCCCGGCGATGCAGTCGCCGAAGACCCCGGCGATCTGGGGCACGCCCTCGTCGCTCAACAGCGCGTTCTGCTTGAAGATGTGCCCCGCGCCGCGTTTGCCGGGGAAGCTGTGGGCCTGCTCGGGCAAGAACAGGCCGGAGCAGTCCACCAGGTACAACACCGGCAGGCGCAGGCGGCGGCCGATCTCTTGAGCGCGCTGAATCTTCTCTGGCGTGAGCGGCCACCATGAGCCCGAGGCCACGGTGTTGTCGTTGGCGATGACCACACACCAGCGGCCATGCACGGTGACAAACGCCGTGACGACGCCCGCGCCCGGGGCCTGGCGTTTGCTCCCGGCGAAGCTGCGGCCCCAGTTGACCAAAGAGCCGATCGGGAAGACCCGGGTGCCGGGATCCGCCAGCAGCTCGATGCGCTCGTTCGTGGTGAGCTTGGCCTTCTCGTGGACCCGCTCGACGTACTCCGGGCCCCAGCCGTCGCGCACGACCCGGAGCTTCTCGGCCAACGCGGCGTCTAAGGCGTTCTGGTGCTGGAGGTTCTTCGCGCGGGCGTCGTCGCCCAAGAGCGCGTCGAGGGCGTCGCCGACGGGCTCAAGCGGGGTGCGGGCCATACCAGGCTCCTAGGAGCGTGTCCAAGGTGGTGGTGTCGTAGGTGCCGGAGCGGAAGGGCTCGCTCTCTAAGAGCTTGAGCTGCAAGGGGATCGTCGTGGGCACCCCCTCGATGACGCTGGCGGAGAGCGCGCCGTGCAGCCGGGCGATGGCCTGGGCCCGATCTTCACCCCAAGCGATGACCTTACAGATCATCGAGTCGTACTGGGGCGGGATGCGGTCGCCGCCGCGCAGGTGTGTGTCGACCCGCACGCCGTCGCCGGTGGGCAGCTCCAGGCGGGTGATGCGGCCGGGCGCGGGGCGAAAGCCTTGGGAGGGGTCTTCAGCGTTCACCCGGGCCTCGATGGCGTGGCCGCGCCAGCGCACCCCGGACTGGTCGAAAGGCAGCGGCTCGTTGCAGGCCACGCGCAGCTGCAGCTCGACGAGGTCCAGGCCGGTGATCTCCTCGGTGACGGGGTGCTCGACCTGAAGGCGGGTGTTCATCTCCATGAAGTAGAGCTGGCCGTCTTGGTCACGCAGCATCTCGACGGTGCCGGCGTTGCGGTACCCGGCCCGGGCGACGACCTCAGCGACCAAGCCGCCGACCTGGGCGCGCTGGGCGTCGGAGATGACCGGGGATGGGCTCTCCTCCAGGAGCTTCTGGTGGCGGCGCTGAATGGAGCACTCACGCTCCCCCAGATGCACGCCGTGGCGGAAGTGGTCCACGAGCACCTGAAACTCGATGTGGCGACCGCCGACGATGAGCTTCTCTAAGTACAAGGAGCCGTCCCCAAAGGCGCTCTGGGACTCGGCGCTGGCCTGCTC
>JBEAVX010000686.1:0-4958 GCA_041160755.1 Pseudomonadota bacterium | reverse complement strand
GAGCTGATGCGCGGTGGAGGAGAAGGGGTTCGCGCCGACGCCGCGACGGTCTCCGCGATGCGGCTCGCCGAGGCGCGGGCCGCCTTAGAGGACGGAGATCCCCAGACCGCCATCGTCGAGGCCGAAGAGCTCCTGGACGTGGATCCCGAGAACCTCGACGCGCTGTTCTTGGTGGGTGACGCCTCCTTAGAGCTCGGCGACGCCTTGGGCGCCCGGGCCGCGTACGAGCGTTACCTGGAGCTCTGCCCAGACGACCCCGGCGCCCTCTCGGGCCTCGCCGTGGCCTGCTTCGACCTCACCGATCTCGACGGCAGCCTCGCCGCCGCGCGTCAGGCGGTCACCTTAGAGCCCCAGCTCGCCGAGGCCTGGCACCAGCTCAGCCTGATCGCCGAGCTGCGCGGCGAGACCAAAGACGCCCGGCAGCACCAGCGCCGCGCCGCCGAGCTTGAGCCCGACACCTTCCCGGTCCCCGACCCCGTCCCTCAAGCCGCGTGGTCCCAGGCGCTCAACCGCGCGCTGGCGAGCCTGCCCAAGCGCCTGCGCGGCTGGTACGCCCTCGTGCCGATGGAGCTGCTGCCCCTGCCCGACCTGGACGAGCTGCGCCAGACCTCCCCGCCGATCTCCCCGAGCGTGCTGGCGCTGTCCCAAGGCGCGCCCCCGGACGACCCCAGCGCCGCCTGGGAGCGCCCGCCGACCGCGCTGCGTTTTTTCCAGCGGAACCTTGAGCGAGAGGCCACGTTCTCCGGCGACCTCGTCGGGACCCTTCGTGACGCGCTCCTCCGCGAGGCGGCCGAGTGGCTGGGCCTGAGCCCCGACGACGCCCAGCTCGATCGCTGATGCGGTTCACCGTCCTGGGCTCTGGCACGACGGTCCCCGATCCAGCCCGAGGCCCAGCGGGCTTTCTGCTGCAGCGGGACGGCGCCAACGTGCTCGTCGACGGCGGCGGCGGCACGATCCAGCGCCTCGCCCGCGCTGGCGTAGACGCCCGCTCCCTCGACGGCGGCGTGTACTCCCACCGCCACGTCGACCACTGCGGCGAGCTCGTGCCGCTCTTGTTCACGATGCGCGTCGGCGCCGACAAGCCCCGGCAGCGCGACTACCCGATCTGGGCGGGAGAAGGCTTCGCCACCTTCTTGGCCCAGCTCAAGGCGGTGTACCCCGGCTGGTTGGAGGGCCGTCTGTGGTCGCCGAGGGTGAACGAGCTGCCGCTGGACGCCCCTGGCGAGGCGCCGCTCCCCGGCGGCGTGACCTTACGCACCTTGCCCGCGAACCACGCCGCAGGGGCGTTGCACCTGCGGTTTGAGGCCCCGGACGGCGCCGCCATCGTGTTCTCAGGCGACACCGGGCCATCCGAGCACCTCATCACCCTGGCCCGAGGGGCGGAGGTCCTGGTGACCGAGTGCGCGGTCGAGCCCAACGATCCCTACGGCGGGCACCTCTGCGCCGAGGACATCGTGCAGATCGTCCGTGGCGCGAGGCCCAAGCGGGTGCTGCTCACGCACTTTTACCCCGGCGTAGACGTGGCGCGGGCGATCGGGCTGATCGCCGCCGAGGGGGTCGAGGTGCGGCGGGCCGAGGACGGAGACTGGGTAGAGGTCTGAGCGGTGAGCGGGCCGGGGCCAGCGCGCCCTGGCGCGGAGACGCCCTGCCCTGCGCGGCGTCCATCGCCCGATCCAAGGCCCCTTGACTCCCTGACGCGCCTCATGTCTGCTTTAGCCACCGTGGTGCCTCCTCACCCGGCCTGGAGCCAGCATGCCGACGCCCCGCGATCCGCAGACCGAAGAGCAGCGCCGCTTGGAGGCCCTGCTCGCGCCGCTCATCGCTGACGCCCAGGCCCGGGGCGACTGGAGCCGCGTGCAGCAGCTCCTCTCGTTGATGGGCATGCCCGACCACAACCACCGCTCCGTCGAGTGGTTACGCGCCATTCAGCCCTTCGGCTGGTACATCTGCTTGCTCACCTTCGCGGTGATCATGCTGCCGTTCTTCTTGGTGATGTTGGTGCACAGCGGCGATCCCGCCGCGAAGCTCAAAGACATGATGGACTGGGCCAAGACCGTCCTGCCCCCGGTGATCGGCTTCGCCTCGGCGCTCGTGGGCTATCTGTTCGGGATGCGCACCGCCCAGCCGAACAATGAGCCCCAGCGCCCAAACAACACCACCCCCATCAGCGCGGACACGCCCAAAGCGGAGACGTCGCCTGAGACGCCCCCCGGGAGCGAGCCCGCGACGCCGGACGCGCCATGAGCCCCCAAGACGGACGCGCCGCGAGCGTGGCCGAGGCCTGGCTCAACTATTGGCCTCACGCCCTGACGATCCTGGGCATGGGCGTCGGGATGTTCGGCGTCGCCGCCGTCGAGCAGAGCCAGAAGTATTACCTCTCCTTGGGCGACCGCATCGAGATGTCGGTCGGCAGCCAGCTCATCGTCAATGACGGGGTCGAGACCCCTCTGTACTTCACCTCCGACCACACGAAGGCGCAGGAGGGCGTGCGCGTCGAGCTCTGCGCGTTGACCCCCGAGCGCCGGGATCTGGCGCAGATCTCGTTCACCGTCTTGGCCCCGCCCCACGCGCTCAAGGTAGACATCGACGGCGACAAAGCGGGCGACAACGAGGTCATCACCGGCGCGGACGGCTGCGCCCACATGACGCTGTACTGGACGGGCTCGGTCACGAACGCCCTGGTGCTGATCAGCTCAGGCAACGCCGCGCCGCTCGCCGTGCGGCTCTTGGTAGACAACGAGCTCGGCGCCAACGACCGCCTCAGCCTGTGGCTCAGCACAGACGACGTGGCCCCCGGCGAGGACCTGACCATCGAGGCCCGGGCGTCGAGCGATCTGGGCCCCTTGGCGTTTCGCCGGGTGATGATTCACATCGACGGCCCCATCGGCGCCACGGACGCCGAGCGCTGCGTGCAGAACGAGCGCCACACCCGCTGTGTACTCAGCACAGACGGCGGAGGGCTCGTGCGGACCCGCATCACCTCTCCCAGCGTCCCGACGCCGCTGACCGTACAAGCCCAGAGCGGCCTCGCACGATCGGCCTCCGCGGTGGTGTCCGTGACCACGACGGCGACAGGGGCCTTCGCGCCGCCGGAGGAGCCTATCCCCGCGCCGGACAGCGCGGTCACCCCGGCCACGCCGCCCCAATGAGGGCCTGACCGGTCGGGGCGCGAACCGCACGCGGCGCTCAGAGCTCCTGGAAGAAGTCGTGCCCCTTGTCATCCACGACGATAAACGCCGGGAAGTTGACGACCTCAATGCGCCACACCGCCTCCATGCCCAGCTCAGGGAACTCCAGCACCTCGACCTTTGTGATACAGTCCTGCGCCAAGCGCGCCGCCGGGCCGCCGATGGAGCCCAGATAAAACCCGCCGTGGCGCTTGCAGGCCTCGGTGACCTTTCGGCTGCGGTTGCCCTTGGCCAACATCACCATGCTGCCGCCTTGGGCCTGGAAGAGATCGACGTAGGCGTCCATGCGCCCGGCGGTGGTGGGCCCGAAGCTGCCCGACGCCATGCCCGTCGGCGTCTTCGCCGGGCCCGCATAATACACACAGTGATCACGCATGTATTGGGGCATCGGATCGCCACGATCCAGCAGCTCCTTGATCTTCGCGTGGGCGATGTCTCGGGCGACGATCATCGGGCCGGTCAACGAGAGCCGCGTCTTCACCGCGAACCGCGAGAGCGTCTCACGAATCTCGGCCATCGGGCGGGTGAGATCGATCTGCACCACGTCATCGGAGAGCTGCTCATCGTGGACCTCGGGCAAAAAGCGCGCCGGGTCCATCTCAAGCTGCTCCAAGAACACGCCGTCGCGGGTGATCTTGCCCCAGGCCTGGCGGTCGGCGGAGCAGGACACGGCGATGGCGACGGGGCAGCTCGCGCCGTGGCGCGGCAGGCGGATGACGCGCACGTCGTGGCAGAAGTATTTGCCGCCGAACTGCGCGCCGATGCCCATGTTGCGGGTCATGGCGAGCACCTCGGCCTCCAGCTTCACGTCGCGAAAGCCCCGGCCCAAGGCGTTGCCGTCGGTCGGCAGGGTGTCGAGCGCCCGGGCAGACGCGAGCTTCGCCGTCTTGAGGGCGTACTCCGCCGAGGTGCCGCCGATGACGATGGCGAGGTGGTATGGCGGGCAGGCTGAGGTGCCCAGGCTGATGATCTTCTCGGAGAGGAAGGTGATGAGGCTCTGCGGGTTGAGGAGCGCCTTCGTCTCTTGATACAGATAGCTCTTGTTCGCCGAGCCGCCGCCTTTGGCCATGAACAGGAGCTTGTAGCAGTCGCCGTCGGTGGCGGCGATCTCGATCTGCGCTGGGAGGTTGTTGTTGGTGTTCTTCTCGGTGTACATGTCCAGCGGCGCGAGCTGGGAGTAGCGCAGGTTTGTGTTGATGTAGGTGTCAAACACACCCTTGGCGATGGCGGCCTCGTCCCCGCCCCCGGTGAACACGAGCTGGCCCTTCTTGCCGCTGATGATCGCCGTGCCGGTGTCTTGGCACATCGGCAGCACACCCCCGGCGGCGACGGCGGCGTTCTTGAGCAGATCGAGGGCCACGAAGCGGTCGTTGGGGCTGGCCTCGGGGTCGTCCAAGATCAGCCGAAGCTGGGCGAGGTGCCCAGGCCGCAAGAAGTGCGCGATGTCACGCATCGCCTCCCGGGTGAGCCGGGTGAGGGCCTCGGGCTCCACCCGCAGGAACGTCCGCCCGGCGGCCTCGAAGGTGGAGACGCCGTCCGTGGTGATCAGGCGGTACGGCGTGTCGTCGTGGCCCACGGGCAGGATGTCTTGGAACTGGAACTCGGGCGCGCTGACGGGGGGGCTGACGGGCATTGGGGGCCTCTGGCGGTGCGGTTACGCACTCTTTAACCGCCTTCGCGGCGCTTGGGCACGCCGGCTTGGGCGCCCCGGCGGGACTCGCGGCGACGCGGACCGGGGGATGGGGTTATGCTGAGGCCACGGAGGTACGA
>JBEAVX010000772.1:0-3489 GCA_041160755.1 Pseudomonadota bacterium | reverse complement strand
GAGCAGGCGGAGGCCGAGCGGGCCTACGGCGAGGCGCTGCGGGTGCTGGAGTCGCTGCGGTCGCCCGAGGCGATCATGCCCCGGCTGAACCTGGCCTTGCTCTACGTGGATCAGCGGGACCTGGTCCGGGCGAGGCCCTTGGTGGAGAGCGTGCGCGCCCAGGCCGCGAGCCGGGGCCGCACGGGCGTGCTCGCCGCGACGCACCTGCTCCTGATGTCGATGGCGGTCTTGGAGGGGGACGCGGACGCCGTCGAGGCCCAGTACGATCGGGCCGTCGCGCTCCTCGCCGAGTCCCAGCTCACCGAGCCCGACGTCGCGCACACCGCGCAGCTCGCCGGGGACCGCGCCTACGCCCAAGACTCTGCGCGGCTGCGGGCGATGGCGCCGAGGCTCTGGGAGATCGCCCTCGTCCAGCGCGTCGCCCTCAAAGACGCTGAGGGGGCGCAGGCCTTGGGCGCGCGGCTCCGTCAGGCGGCTGAGGCGGGGCTGTCCGTCCCCCTCGGCGGGCTGGACCTCTTGGCCTCGGTTGGATCCGAAGACGGGGTCACCGGGTGGAGCGCCCGGGATCGCTGCACCGGCGTCATGGTGATCGTCGCCTCTCCGAGCGAGAAGAGCCCTGCGCGCTGGCGGGCCTGGCGTGAGGACCGCGCCAAGGCGCTTCAGACCCACCACCCGAACCTCGTCACCCTGCTCGACGCGGGCGTGGTGAGCGTCGCCGCCGCCGAGATGACCCGGGACCTTCACCGGCGCGCGTTGCCTTTGGGCGCGCCGTGGACCTCGGTAGAAATGACCCAGGGTCATTTATATCGACACGCCCCCTTGTCGCCGACCCGGTGGGTGGCCGCGGCCCGGGGCGCGCTCTCGGCGCTAGCCACGATTCACGCCGCGGGCGGCTGTTTCGGCGCGGTGAAGGACTGTCGCCTGCACCTCGCCCTGGCGGAGGGGGAGCCCGACGCCGTGCGTTGGTTTGACCTCTGCCCCAGCCGGGCCAAAGGTCCACAGCCCCAAGACGACGAGCTGCGGGCCCTCGGCGAGATGATGCGCGCCTGGGGACCGCCGCCGAGCGAGGCCTGGTCTCAGTGGCGGGAGGCCTTAGAGGCGGGGCAGCACCCGTCGGCCTATGCGGCCTTGGTGTGCGCCCCGGAGGGGGGGCCCCCGGATCCACCCCGTCGTGGCCCGTCGATCTGGCAGCCCTGGTTCGGCCCGGGCCTCGGCCTGGAGCGCCTTCCCCGCTTCGTCGGGCGCGAGGCGGAGCTCAACACCATGCTCGGCCACGCCGAGGCGGTGCTCTCTGGACGTGAGACGACGGCCTTGCTCATCTCTGGCTCGGCGGGGGTCGGGAAGAACCGGCTGGCCCAGGCGCTGATCGCCGAGCTCACCCGGCGGACCGGCGCCCGGACGCTCATCGTCGAGCACAGCCCGGTGCGACCGGCGGCGCTCATGGAGGCGCTGCGGGCCCTGTTGGGCGTCGATCAGGCGAAGGATGGCGCCGCGCTGCGGGCGCACCTGGAGCGTGTGCTCGGCGGCGCGGAGCAACGAGAGGGGGCGATCGAGTCGGTCATCGCGGGCTTAGACGAGCGCGTCGACACCCAGGGGCGCGCGTCGGTCTTGCCTCGCCGCGCCCGGGACGCCGCCCGGGACGCCCTCATCGGCCTCGCGGGCCGGGGCCCGGTGATCGTCATGATCGGCGCCGCCGAGTGGGGCCTCCAGAGCCTCCTGACCCTCGAAGACGCGCTGTTGATGTCGATGCGTGTTCGGCGGCCGCTCTTGTTCGTGATCACGACCCAGACCGATCTGCTCGCCGAGCGCCCCCGAGAGGCCGTCGCGCTGGAGCGTCTGGAGCGTCTGGGCTGGCTCGTCGAGGTGCCCCTGCGGCCCTTGGAGCCGGGGGAGTGCGCGGCCTTGGCCCAGAGCGTCGTCGCCGTGGAGCCGGGGCTTCTGGAGCAGCTCGACCAGCGCGCGGCGGGTCACCCGGCGTTCATGCTGGAGCTGCTGCGGGAGTGTCTGCGGCGCACGCCCCAGCTCTGGACCCCCGCCGGGCTCAGCCTGGGGCCGGGCGCCGAGGTCGGCTTGCCCGACGATCACCTCTCGGTGTGGTCTGGGCGTGTGGATCGCCTCGTCGCGGGGCTGCCCGACGGCGCGCGTCTGGCGCTGCAGCTCGCCGCGCTGCTCGGCCCCGACATCGACGATGAGCTCTGGCGTGACGCCTGCGTTCGTCTGGGCGTCGTGATCCCCGACACCTTGACCCAGCGGCTGTTCACCGATCAGCTCGCTGAAGGCGCCTCCCAAGGGTGGGCGTTCGCGCACCCGGGGCTGCGTGAGGCGCTCTTGCGAGAGGCCGCCCAAGACAGCCGGGCCAACCACGAGGCCTGCGCGGCGGCGCTCGTCGCGCGGCGAGAGGGGGGCCTCCGGGTGGCGACGCACCTGCTGCGCGCGGGCCAGCCCGCCTTGGCCTGCCCGTATCTCTTACGATTTATTCACGGGGCGATCCGGGGGGGGTCTCTGCGGGCGGCGGAGTCTGCGCTCTCGCTCTATGGCGGGGCCCTCACGTCGATGGGCGTCGCCGAGGGCAGCGCGGAGTGGGGCGGCTGGCTCATGCTCCGGGCCCGGCTCGCCGAGGCGCGCCAAGAGGTCGACGCGTTGGCGTCCCCGGCGCGTCGGCTGCTGCTCCACTGTTACCGCCACGAGTGGTCGGAGCAGATGCCCACGGCGCTGCGGCTCATGGGCGTGGTGATGTTGCGCCGCAGGCGGTTCATGGAGGCCCTGGAGCTGCTCACCCGGGCGCGGGAGCTCGCCGAGGCCGGGCACCACACCGCCGACGCCGTCGAGGTGGCGCTGAGCTGGGTAGACGCCCAGCAGAGCTCTGGGGAGCACGCCGGGGCCCTGGCCTCGGCCCTTCGCGCCGTGCGGCTCGCGGAGGGGGCTCGGGACGAGCGGCTGCGCGTCGAGAGCGCCCTCGCCGTCGCCCACGCCTTGATGTCGTTGGGGCGTCTGGACGAGAGCCACGCGGCGCTCGTGGAGGTCTGCCGCGCGGCGTCGGCGGCGGGCCTGCCTGGGCTTCACGGCCGCGCGCTCCTGCGTCGTGGAGAGGTCTTGGCGTACCAAGGGGCGTATCGTGAGGCCATCGCGGCGCTGCAAGAGGCGGTGGACGTGCTGCGCGGCGTCGATGATGGCCTCGCCGAGCGCCGGGCCTTGCTCCTGCGGGCCTGGGCGCACACCTTGCTCGGTCAAGACGTCGCCGCCCGGCACGACCTCGACGCCGCCGCGCGAGGGGACTGGCGGCCCTGGGAGGCGACGGATCGGCTGCACCTCGGCGTTCTCGACGCGGCCTTGTCCCCCCCGGGCAGCCCCGCGCGGCGTGAGGCGTGGTCGCGGCTCACCCGGGGGCTCGGGCGTGGACCCCGGCCCAAGGGGGGCCCGCTCCTGGCGCGGCTTCGCGAACACGCAGATCCCGAGCTGTGGGGCTGGATGGATCAACTGGGGCTCACG
>JBEAVX010000754.1:0-3999 GCA_041160755.1 Pseudomonadota bacterium | reverse complement strand
CCTACAACCTGCTCGCCTGGCGCGGGCAGCGCTACGAGCTCGTTCAGCAGATCGTCTCGCTCACCGCCGGAGAGGTCACGACCCTGGAGGTGACCCTCACCCCGGCCTACGCGCTGGACGGCTGGATGATGGGGGATCCGCACAGCCACGCCGCGCCGTCCGGGGATGGCGGCATCCCGATGGAGGATCGCCTGCTCGTGGCCGCCGGGGTCGGCGTGGGCCTACACTTCGGCACCGACCACGACCACATCGCCGACTACGCCCCGCTGATCACGCCCCTGGGCCTCGACGGCCTGCTCAACACCGTGCTCGCCGACGAGGTGAGCCCGCCGCCTCGGGGCCACGTCAACGCCTGGCCGCTCACGCCGGGGGAAGGCTCCAACGGCGGCGCCTGGCTGTGGTGGGAGCGCGAGATTGAGTCCACCGAGCAGATGTTCGCCGACCTCCGCGCCCAGCACGAGGGCGTGGTGCTCCAGATGAACCACCCGCTGGACAGCGGCGTGGCGGCCGCGGCGGGCTGGTCCCCCGGAAAGGTGAGCGACCCCGGGCGCTGGACTGAAGACTTCGACGCCGTCGAGGTGCTCAACGACGGCCAGCACGACGACTACTTCGCGTTCTGGCTCGACACGATCAACCGGGGCATCCTCTCCGCGCCCGTCGGCGTGAGCGACAGCCACCGGCACCTCGCCGGGGGCCCCGGGGTGAACGTCACCTACCTGCACATGAGCCCCGACCCCGCGGCGTACAGCCCCGACGCGCTCCGCGACGCGATGCAACGCCGGGCCACGATCGCGTCGTTCGGCGTGTTCTTGGACATGGACGTCGTGCCCGGGAGCACCTTGACCGGCGCGGGCCCCCACACCTTGACCGTCACCGCGCGGTCGCCGAGCTGGATCGTCGTGGACCGGATCCTGCTCTTGCAGGACGGCGTCGAGGTCGCCCGGGTGGACGGCGTCGAGGCGACGTTCACCTTGAGCGCCCTCCAGGACGCCTCTTTTGTCGTCGTCGCCGAGGGCGACAGCCCGATGACGCCGATCACCAGCGGGCGGCCCTGGGCGGCGTCGAGCGCGATCCTGCTCGACCTCGCGGGCGACGGCTGGACCGCGCCGCTGCCGCCGATCGCCCGCTGACGAGGCCTCAGGCCGAGGCGCGCGCCTGTTGGCCCTCTACGGCCGCCTCGGTCTCGGCGAGGCGGGCCTCCAAGTGGGCGACATAGGCCACCAAGGTCGGCGGGGCGTAGCGGGCGGGGTCGCGGTGGCCCAAGGCGGCGTGGAGGGCTCTTGTGCTGCGCAGCACACGAAGCCAAGGCGCCCGGCCTTCAGGGCTCAGGCGCTGCCAGCACGCGCCGCAGGGCTGATCTGGCGGCGGGCGCGGGCCGCTGGCGCGCAACGAGAAGCTCGACGCGCACATCGGGCAGATCATCGGGTGAACGAGAGAGATTGGATCGGTCATGGTGAGCCTCCTGCTCCGTTGGGGTGAGGGCCCACACCGCGTCGCTCCGCCCAACCACACGCCCTGCACCCCTACAGAATAGCCCGGTCCTAGGCCAGCTCTTGACCGATCCCGGGCCTCGATCGCCGAAGATGCCGCGCTCATCAACACGATCGAGGTGCGGCTCTGTTACCCTCGCGGGGATGTCGCCCCTCGCCGCCCGCGTGAGCGCCCTCGCCGTCCTCGCCCTCGCGGCGGCGGTGCGGCTGTCTACGCCTGCCGCGCACTTTCGCGCCGGTCGCCTCGTGCCCGTGGACGGCGACGCGGCGTACCACCTCCGGCGCGCGGCCTCGTTCTTCGACGGCGACCTGCCCCTGCCCTCGGTGTTTGACCCGTTCTTGGGCTTCCCCCAAGGCGCCACGGTGCCCTGGGCGCCGGGCTGGGACGCGGCCTTGGCGCTCTTCGCCTGGCTCTGCGGCGGCCTGAGCCACGAGACCTTCGGGTATCAGGTGGGCCTCGCGCTGTTCCCGCTGGTGGTCGGCGTGGCCACGGTGGCCGTGACGATGGAGCTGGGGCGGCGGCTGTACAACGACTGGGTCGGCCTCTGGGCGGGCCTCTGCCTCGCGCTCATCCCCCAGCACGTCGCGGCGACCCAGTTTGGCCGACCCGACCACAACGGCGCCGAGGGCCTGTTCATGGCGCTGTTCGCCCTGGAGGCCAGCAAGCCGAGGCCGAGGCCCCTCGCCGTAGGCGCGCTCATCGCCGGGGTGGTGTTGACCTGGGTGGGCGGCCTGGCCTACGCGGCGATGGGCATGGGCGCGCTGTGCCTCGCGGGCCTCGTCTCGGAGTCGCCCTTTGAGCGCGCCGGCGTGAGGGGCTGGGCGGTCGGCGTCCTCCTCTTGGCGCCTTTGGCGACGGCGTTTGGCCTCGCCGGAGGCCAGGGCTTCACCTACGCCTACCTCTCGGGCCTTCAGCCCGCGGCCCTGGGCGCCATCGCGCTCGGCGGCCTCTGGCTCTTGGGCCTGCGCGCTTGGCCCGATCGTCGGCGGGCCTTGGCGCTGGGCGGCGGGCTCACCTTGATCGCCGTCGCGGCGGCCTTGGCGCCGTTCGTGATCACCGGCGCCCGGGACTGGCTGTTCACCGAGGATCCCTGGCTGGCCACGGTCACCGAGATGAAGGCGATGGTGAAGTCGCCGATCACCTCGCCCGCGTCCTGGGAGCACGCCTGGCGCCTCGGCGGCTGGGGGTTCCTCGCGGCGCCGCTGTTCTGGATCGGGCTCGCCTGGGAGGCCCGGCGCCCCCGCGACCCGGCCCGGGCGGCGATGTTGGCCATCGCGCTCGGCCTGTTCGTGTTCTCCCACCTCCAGAACCGCTTCGGCTGGACCTTCGCGCCGTTCTCGGCCTTGCTGCTCGCCGCCGCGCTGGGGCGAGGCCCGGGCGGCGCCCTGCTCGTCGTGCTCAGCGTCGCCCGTGGGGCCGACGAGGCCGAGGCGGCGTGGGTGAAGCCCAAGACGGCGAACGTGCGCCTCGCCTGGGTGATCGACGCCTGCGACTTTCTGCGGGAGCAGACCCCCGCCGTGAACCCGACCCAGCCCGAGTGGGGCGTGGCCTCGACCTGGCCCTACGGGCACTTCGTGAGCGCCGTCGGCGAGCGCCCCGAGCACTTCGGGCCGTTCGGCACCTACGCGGGGGGCGTGTCCCGATTTTTTGAGACGGAGGCGATGTTTCATGGCGCCGAGGCCGAGCTCCTCGCGCTCATGGATCGTGACCGCCTGCGCTATGTGCTCGTGACCAGCCGAGATCTCGCCGCCGTCACCGGCCCGCTGCGCGCCTTGCGCCACGCGGGCTCCGGGGGGGCCGACGTGCCCGCCCTCACCGGGCTCCGCGCGGTCTACGTCTCCAACCGCCTCGACGAGAGCGTGCCCCAGCGCGTGCCCGCGGCCTGGGTCTACGAGCGCGTCGCCGGGGCCCAGATCGAGGGCGTGACTCAGCCCGGAGTCACGGTCCCCTTCGCCCTCGATCTCCTCCTTGGCGGCACCCGAGGGCGGTATGTGGCCGAGGCCGTCGCCGACGAGGCCGGGCGCTTTCGCCTCACCGTGCCGTACTGGACAGGCGCGGTGGGTGAGGTGCGCACCGCCCGGGCCGCGCGCATGGGGCTGCCCGAGGGCCCCGTCACCGTCGAGATCCCCGAGGGCGCCGTGCGAGAGGGCCGGACCCTCGCCGCTCCGACGCCTCCGAGCCTGGTCCCCGTGCTCCCCGAGGCCGCCAGCCCCGAGGCCGCCAGCCCCGAGCCTACGCCCCCATGAGCCGCGCCCCTCTCCTGCTCCTCGCGCTCCTGAGCGGCTGCGCCAACCGGGTCAGCCTTCAGACCGGCGAAGACGGCGAGCTCTGGGCGGAGACGCCGGAGCTCACCGTCCGGGCGCGCTGCGCGGGCGGCTGCGAGGAGGCCTTACGCGCCGCCCTCGGCCACAAGGGCGACGCGGAGGCCGCCCTCGCCGCCCTCCACGGCCACGACGCGCTGACACCACCCCTCAATGCCACCGCGCCCGGGGCCCTTGGCCGATTACC